>JBAZJT010000003.1 GCA_041651175.1 Elusimicrobiales bacterium
ATTAAAAAACTGCACGGTTTTTGCGCGCTTGGCGCATTTTCCGTGCAGTTTCAGAGCGTTTCCACACCAATATTATCGCATTTCCCCGACGAGGAATTCAATAATATCAGAGTTTTTCAGTGGACCCCCGGTAACCCGCCGAGACTGATTCAAACCAGCAACCGCCTCCGCGAAAGCGGAGGCGGTTGCTGTTTGTATGATTATTGCTGAAGCAAGTTTATTTCAACGACGGTATGGCGGCGCGCAGGGCTTCCCCCAGCTCCGTAACCGGGACCAGTTTCAGCTTGCCGCGCACCTTTTCCGGGACGTCGGATACGTCTTTTGCGTTAGCTTTGGGGAACACGATGGTGTCCATCCCCTCGCGGAAGGCGGCCATGAATTTCTCTTTTATTCCGCCTACGGGCAGCACCCTGCCGGTTATCGTAAGTTCGCCCGTCATGGCGAGTTTGCCGCGCACCGGCCTGCCGCTTGCAAGGCTGGCCAGCGCGACAGCCATGGCCACGCCCGCCGACGGGCCGTCCTTTGGAACCGCGCCCTCCGGCACGTGGACATGGAAGTTGGATTTGCCGAAATCCGCCTTTTTTATTTTCAGCGATTTGACGCAGGTGAACGCCGCCGAGGCGGATTCCTTCATCACATCGCCCAGCTTGCCGGTAAGCACAAGGTCGCCCTTGCCGGGATAGCTGACGGCTTCTATGGAAAGCACCTCTCCGCCGTTCTGCGTCCACGCCAGCCCGGTTGAGACGCCGACGGCGTTTTCCTCCGGCCTTACATTCTGGAATTTCGGTATTCCGAGATATTTTTCTATGTTGCCGCCGGTGATGGAGACCTTTTTGCCGGTTTCCACATACTCCTTGGCGGCCTTGCGGCACAGCGAGCCGATTTCACGCTCCAGGTTGCGCACGCCGGCCTCGCGCGTATACTCGCGCTCGGCACGGGTTACGGCCTGCGCGTCTATGGCGGCCGTCTCGGCGGACAGGCCGTGCAGCTTGAGCTGCTTAGGAATCAGGTGCCCCTCGGCGATGGAGAGCTTCTCGTCATGCGTGTAGCCGGAAAATTCCAGCACTTCCAGCCGGTCGCGCAGCGTCTGCGGGATGCCCTCAAGCGAATTCGCGGTGGTAACAAACATCACTTTTGAAATGTCAAAGCCTACGTCAAGGTAATGGTCGGTGAAATCGGAGTTCTGCTCCGGGTCCAGCACTTCCAGCAGGGCGGCTGCGGGGTCGCCGCGCCAGTCCATGCCCATTTTGTCTATCTCGTCCAGCAGGAATACGGGGTTGTTGCTTTTGGCCTTGGAAATGCTCTGCATGATTCTGCCGGGGAGCGAGCCTACGTATGTGCGCCGGTGGCCGCGTATTTCGGCCTCGTCGCGCACCCCGCCCAGCGACATGCGGACAAATTTTCTGTCCACCGCCCGCGCGATGGATTTGGCAAGCGAGGTTTTCCCCACGCCGGGCGGCCCCACAAAGCACAGCACCGGCCCGCGCAGCGCGCCGGTAAGTTTCGTAACCGCCAGAAATTCCAGCACGCGCTCTTTGGGCTTGTCCAGGCCGTAGTGGTCCTCGTCCAGGATTTTGCGGGCGCGGGCGATGTCCAGCAGGTCTTTCGTGCTGACCTGCCAGGGCAAATTAACCAGCCAGTCCAGATAGGTGCGCGAGACTGTCGCCTCCGGCGAGGAGGGGGCCATTCTATCCAGCCGGTTCAGCTCCTTTTCCGCGGCGGCACGGGCCTCGTCGCTGAGGCGGTTTTTCTTTAGCAGCTTGCGGACTTCGTCCAGTTCCTTGTGAAAATCGTCTTTCTGATGAAGCTCTTTCTGAATGGCCTTCATCTGCTCTGTCAGATAGTATTCCTTTTGCGATTTCTCTATCTGGGAGCGGACCTTGGTGTGGATTTTCTCCTCAAGAGAGAGAATTTCTATCTCCTCGGTGAGCAGCTTCAGCAGCTTTTCCAGCCGGCGGGCGGGGTTGACGGTCTCCAGCAAATCCTGCCTGTCCTGCGTCTTTATGATGATATTGGAGGCGATGGTGTCTGCCAGCTTGGAGGGGTTTTCTATCTGCCGCAGGAAGGATACTCCCTCCACGGCTATCCGGCGCGAGACTTTGGCGTAGGATTCAAACGCGTCCATCACCTGGCGGGAGAGGGCCAGCGTCTCCGCCTCCGGCGATGTTTCCTCCTGCGCGTATTCCACGTCCGCAAACCAGCAGCCCTCTTCCTTGTCGATTGCCAGATTGGCCGTCCGCGCCCGCGCTATGCCCTGCAGGAACACCTTTACGGTGTTATCCGGCATTTTAAGCGACTGGGCCACCTCGCAGACCACGCCGAAGGCGTAGAGGTTCTCGGGCTTGGGGTCGTCATGGCGCGGGTTTTTCTGCGACACGGCCAGCACGTATTTGCTGGTTTTGAGCGCGTGGTCTATGGCGCGCACGGACTTTTCCCTGTCAACCGAAAGCGGCAACGCCATGCCGGGGAACATCACCACATCCCGTATGGCTATGACGGAAAGATTGGACGGCAACTGCCGTGCGGACTGCTCCGCCTTTGTCTCTGCTTGCGGCATTTTTATTTCCTTAAGGTTACAACCTCGTCTATGATGCCATAGGCTTTGGCATCCTCGGCGGAGAGGTAGAAATTGCGCTCGCTGTCGGAGCGGATTTTTTCCTTGGGCTGGCCGGTGTGCTTTGCCATGATGTCCAGCAGCCGTTCCTTGTTCTCGCGCAGCTCTTTGCTTTCAATCTCAATATCCGTTACCTGGCCGGAGAGGCCGCCCCCGCCGCCGCCCCAGATAAGCGGCTGGTGTATCATTATGCGGGAATGCGGCAGCGCGTAGCGCTTGCCTTTTGTTCCGGCGGCCAGCAGCACCGCGCCGAAAGACATCGCCATTCCCATGCAGATTGTGGTTACCGGGGCCTTGATGAACTGCATCGTGTCGTACACCGCCAGCCCCGCCGTTATCATGCCGCCGGGCGAGTTGATGTAGAGGTTGATTTCCTTGTCGGGATCTTCCGCGTCCAGATAAAGCAGCTCGGCTATGATGACGTTGGCGATGCTGGTGTCTATGGCGCCTTCCTGCCCGCCGATGAACACGATTCTGTCCTTTAGCAGGCGCGAAAACAGGTCATAGCCCACCATCGAGCCCTGGTTTTTTTCGATGATTGTCGGGATAATCATGATCAGCCCTCCGTGATGACGGCGTTTTTGTGCATGAAATCTTCCACCTTGCGCTCCAGCAGCGAAGAGAGAACCTCGTCCCTGCGCTTTTCAAAGAACAACTGCATTTTGCGCCTTTCCTCGTCGCTGCGCGCGCGGGCGAGGGTGGCGCCCACCTCGGCCTCGTATTCCTCGTCGCAGTTTTCCAGCTTCTCAGCGCTGGCTATGGCGCTGATGATATACCCCAGCTTCATGTCGCGCTCTACGGCGGGGCGCAGCTTGTCGCCAAGCTGCTTGCGCTTCTCGTCGTCCAGTTTTTTAAGCTCTTCGGGGTGCATCCGGTCGCCCAGCCGCTCCACCGCCTCGCCCAGATGATGCTCCACCAGCGACTGAGGCAGGTCAAACGAATGCTCTTTAAGCAGAAAATCGTGAATCTGGCGCACCGCGTCGCGGCGGTTGTCCTCCTGTGCCTGGCGCAGCAGCGCGGATTTGACATGCTCGCGGAACTGCTGCTCGCTTTCAAACCCCAGCTCTTTGGCGAAGGCGTCGGTAAGCTCCGGCACGGTTTTGGTCTTGATGTCGGTTACCGCCGCCTTTATATGGTATTTCCCGCCGCCGACTTCGGCGTCAAATTCGCGCGTGTCGCCTTTTTTCGCGCCCAGCAGCGCGGCCTGAAGCCCGCCCAGCGTCTGCGGCTCCGCCATGTCCACCAGCTCGTTTTTGGAGGAATGGTCCGCCGTTGCGCTGCCCGGCTTGAACGCCTCGTAATCAATCACCGCGAAGCTGGCCGCGTCCACGGCGGCGCCTTCGGGGGCGGGATGCAGCCTTGCGTGCTGTCCCAGAATTTCTTTTATCGCCCCGGCGATTTTATCCTCGCCGATTTCTATTTTGCGCGACACCACGGGGATTTTCTTGTAGTTTTTCGCCTCAAACTGGGGGGGGATTTCAAATTCAAACTCGGCGGAGAACGGCTTGCCCTCCGTGAATTCGCATTTTTCCAGCGCGGGCGAGTCCACTGGTTTGAGGTTTTCCCTGGTTATTATCTCCCCCAGCGCGGCGCGGAGGACGTTGTCAAAAGCGCGCTCTTTTACCAGCGCCGCGAAATTTTCGCGCACCATGTTCAGCGGCGCCTTGCCTTTGCGGAAGCCGGGGATTTGCGCCTGCGCCTGCACCTGCACGAGGGCGTTCTGCAGCGCGGCGGCGACATATTTATCCGAAGCCGATACGCCGACGCGCACCGCGCAGCCTTTCTGCGAAAGCCGTTTGATTTCCATGGTTTCCGTCTGAATTTGAGTGGGCATTGTTCCTCCAAAAATGAGCCGCCCGTTAAGGCGAAGGCGGCTTCGCCGTGCCGGCGCCAATAAAATGGACGGGGCGGGACTTGAACCCGCACGCCGTAAGGCATACGGTCCTAAGCCGTACGCGTCTGCCAGTTCCGCCACCCGTCCGCTGCGTGTCTGACGGTCCGCCCGGGCGATGGCGTTTCCGGGGTATCCCGCCGGCGAAAAACCGATGGGCTATACAGGATTCGAACCTGTAACCTTGCGCTTAAGAGGCGCCTGCTCTACCGTTGAGCTAATAGCCCGAAATCTTTCCAGAATCCGTTGTGCCGCGCCGGCGCCGCAAAAAGCCGCGCGGAGGGAAACAGCGCCCCGCCGCGCGCGGTCAAATCCGGCCAACAGATAAACTATACCAAAAACCCCGCCCCCCGCTCAACTTTCGCACGGAATATGAAAGAGGCAAATGCTATAATCCATAGTGTATTGGGAGTGAGCAATGTCATCGAAATGCAGAACAAAATTTCTGTCTGACAACCCTGCCGATTCGGATAATTTGGGCGGCCATAGAAAAATTGCCGAGGCAATTGCCGATATTGTAAGGGACAGTGAAGACGAAATGACTATAGGATTATGCGGCGAATGGGGAAGCGGCAAGTCAACCATTATACGTTTGCTGGGAAAAGAGCTATCTGAAGATACCTATGCAGTTTTTACGTTTGATGCCTGGGCGCATCAAGGGGATCCGCTAAGGAGATGCTTTTTAGAAGCCATTTGTGTTTTTCTATTCCGGGAAGGCTGTATTGATGAAGATAAATACCATAAAACAAAGGAGCTTTTGGCTATCCGACAAATGCCTGTAATTACCCAAGATGGTATTGCTTTTGCATTTAGCTTATTGTTGGTGCCGATTGGAATAAAATTGCTGTGTTTTTCTATGCCTCTCCCTATAATTGGTGCCATTCTTTGCGCTTTTCCATTTATATCTGGGATTCATTTATGGACGAATTCCCCGAATACATTATCACTGTTGTTGAAATCTCCGGCACTTTCTCCAGAACAGAGTACGATTGAATTTGAGAGGATTTTTTCGGAATTGTTGCGTTATGTGCAGGAAAAGAACGATAAAAGGAAAATTGTTTGCTGTATTGACAATCTGGACAGAATTCCAGAAAGGAATGCTCTTGAAATATGGGCATCGTTGCGAGTATTTCATGATGCATTGTCCAGAAAAGGGAATAACCATAAGAATTTCTGGCTCATAGTCCCCTTTGACATGAGCGCGCTGAATAAATTATGGTCTTCAGAAAAACAACAGGCAGAGCAAATTAGTCTTGGAAATAATACCATGGAAGATAACGCCCTAGCCGAAGCTTTTTCAGAGAAAACTTTTCAAATTAAGTTTTATGTGCCGTCGCCTGTAGTTTCCTCATGGGTTGGTTTCCTGAAGAAATCACTAGAGGAGGCTTTGCCGGAGCATAAACAGGATGATTTTGATGCCATTAGCAGAATTTTCCGAAAGCGGTACAGTGGTGACATTAAAAAGTTGACTCCTAGAAAAATAAAATTTTTTGTGAATAGAATCGCAGCATTGCATAAAATATGGAATGACACAATTCCCATTCATATCCAAGCGCTTTATGTGTGTTTTGAGCAAAAGTTCTGTGCCAATCCTGGCGGAATATTTGATGACAAGGAAATACCTCATTTTGATGTTGCCTGTAATATTTCGCAATGGAAGGAATATATGGCCATGATGTGTTTGAATTTGCCGTTGAGGGATGCTATGCAAATACTTATTGAACCCGAAATTGAGAATGGCATTAGGGAAGTCAACCTGGAACTTATCAGCAAATTTGAGGGAGTTACAGGTTTTTCTGAAACTTGTGAGAAAGTGTTGGAAGGCCGTACGCAGGAATGGCATACTTCAGGTGGAGTACGTCCAGAATTCATTTTTCGTGTGATAGCAACGATACGTCAGATTAAAACTTTCCATGAATCTCCCCAACACCGTATATGGGAAATACTGCAAGCCTATGTTTTAAGACTGGAGTCATTTGGGGATTTGAGAGAATCGTCTAAAGATGCTTTGCAATTTATGGCGATTCATTACAGTAATGCGGATTTGCTATCCCACATTTTGAAAGTGCTGAACAATGATTTAAGAACGCTTGTCGGGACTGATGCATATGATGACTTCATTGAAGTTATACACTCATTTCACCAAGGAGGACACGGTGAGATAATTCGTAAACATGTTCATGTTGATTTGCCGATTACTAACTATACGCGATTGGTATCTTCGTTGGACAAATTATACGGCAATACCTTGGACTGTTACTTCCGAAACTCAAGCGATAAGTCTGACGATGTACTAAAGAATTTCCAGAAGTCAGACATTGGGGATATCGTTCCCAAAATAATTGATATGAATCCGGATTGGAAGTGGGACACTTTGTGTCGGGCTCTGATATATGAGTTCCAGAGGAAACAGGATAGATATCCTCAACAATTAGTTACAAACAATCTTCGTATTTTGTTGCATTTGCGTGAGAATCCTGTCGTTTCTGAAAAACTTCCCACTCTTTCACAGGATGATTTTTTTAAGATTTTCATAGGCAGCGAATGCCCGCCAGAAGCGATATTGTTTGTTCTCGCTGTTATGCCATCTCTGGCAAAAGAATCACACAGTGCTTTATGCCAAACAATCTCTGTGTACAGCGACATAAGATTTTCAGTCAATAATCCTAAGAATCCCAAATTTGACATGAGGAACTTTTGTGAATTGGCCATAAAGCATAATTGCTTGAAGGAAGTGTTGAGTTCATATAAGAAGTACGAACCTTTGAAAAACTTGGTAATAGAAATTGCCAGAGAAGTATCGGTATCCCATCCAGATTATAAGGACTTGATTCCAGAGGAAATATCACTTTAGATGTCCTAGTCAGCGATTACTTCTGAATGCTTGAGAACAGCGCATTTAGTCAGATTTATTCGGTTTTGGCGAAGGCTTCGGGATAGGTTTCTTTGAAAAACTTTTCCGCTTCGGCGGGGGGGAGGCGGTAGAAACGTTTGAAATCAGGCACAAGGTACAGCGCGGGGGCAAGCAGCGCGAACGCTATCCCGCAGCAGAACAGCGCGGCGGAGTAACCGAATCGCTCTATAAACACGCCCGACAACGCCATGCCTAGCGGCATCATCCCCTCCGCCACCGATGCGATGACCGAGTTTACCCGCGCGCGCATCTCGTCGGGCGTGGCTATGGCGATATGCGCTTCCGTCGGAATGTTTGCCAGCGCGCTGCCAAAACCCTGAAAGGCCATCAGCGCAAGCGGCAGCGCAAGGCCGGGCGCATACGGCAGCAGGGCTATGCCCGCGCCCATAAAGACAATGCCGGCGACTATGGCCCGGTCCTGTTGGAGTTTTGCGCAAATCCGCCCCACCGCCAGCGAGCCGATTATTATCCCCGCGCTCATCGCCGAGTTAAGCCCGCCGTAAAACCATGCCGGCAGCCCCCGCGCCTGCTTGACCATCACCGGCAGCGCCACCATCACCGGCGCGAATGTGAAATTCAGGAAAGCCGCCAGCGCCAGCATCCAGAAAAGGATTTTTATCTTCCATATCGCGCGGATGCCCTCGCGGAAATCCGCCAGCCAGCCGGAGGGGGCGCCTTTGGGCGTTGTGTCGGCGCGTATCATAAAGGTGGCCGCAGCAGCGGCCAGAAAAGACAGCGCATCCACCGCAAACGCGCCTCCGGCGCCGGTTGCGGAAACAAGAATTCCGCCTATCAAGCCGCCCGCTATGCTCCCGCCCGAGGAGACCGCCATTGCGTACTGCACCGCGTCGCGCAGTTTGTGAGAGGGGACAAGCTGCGGCACTATCGCCCCGGCCCCCGCGCCGAATAATGCGCTCCCCAGCCCCAGCAGCGTGAATACCGCTATCACCGCCGCCATATTGAAATAGCCGGACCATACCATCGCGGCAAGGCCGGCGGTAAGGACGGCGCGGGAGATATCGCCGATTATAATAAGGTTTTTTCTGGGGAACTTGTCGCCCAGCGGGCCAAGCAGCGGCCTTGCCGCCACCCGCGCCAATACCGAGACGGCCAGTATCCCGCCCATCTTGGCGGGGGAGCCGGTCTTGTCCAGCGTCCACCAGGCCAGGGCGATGGCGCTGCAGCCGTCCCCGATTACGGAGACAGCCTGCCCGAACTGGTACAGCCAGTAATCCCTTCCCAAAAGGCGCATTCAGTGATTTTACCTTTTTCGCGCGGCGGAGGCAGACACAGTTCCGCAGCCGGCAGCGGGGCAAATGGGTGGGCCTTATGGGGCAGCGGCGGCTAGGTCCTTTGACCCTTACGGTTTTCCCGCTTCTGCCGCATAATATCCCATGAGAGACTTGATTATGCAACCGACACCCCACTCACTCACCGGAATGGTAGCCGGAATGCGGCCCGGACAGCCATTCGCCTCAAGGCCGGTGCGCGGATATGTTTCCAAGGTGCTTATGGCCCGGCCCGGAGGCGGCGATGTCGACGCCGTCATACGCTACTACCGCATGAAGTTTGAAAGCAAGAATGCGGAAGTGCTTTCCATCACGCCGGAGACCATAGAGACCGTCTGCGACCCGGACACCGCCGTGCGCGCGATATTCTACAACGTGCATGTCAATTACCGCGGAACGACCGCCTTCAAGCCCGGCAGCATGGACTGACCCCCCGTTTCTTGTATAATTTACAAATGCGACGCTTTGCCGCGTCCCGCCGCAGGCGGGGGTGTTGCGCGCGCCGCAAAGAGGACCGATGAATATAAAAGAAATCGCTGCCGCGCTGACCGCCAATCCCAAAGGCAATGTAAGCCCGCTGTGCCGCAAACGCGCGGGGGAGCCTATCCCGTCGCGCGCCGCCGTGGTGGCGGCGGTGGAGCTGCTGCGCTCCGCGCTTTTCCCCGGGTATTTCGGGGGGGAGGAAATCTCGCAGGACACGGTTTCCTTCCACACCGGCCTTGCGGTGGAAAAGGCCGCGCATATTCTGCAGGAGCAGATCCGCCGCGCATTCTGCTTTTTCTGCGAGCAGAAAGGCGATTGCGACGCATGCCGCGCCCGCGCCGCCGATATAGCGGCGCGGCTTGCGCGCTCGCTTCCGGGCATTCAAAGCCTGCTTTCAACCGACGTGCAGGCCGCCTACGAGGGCGACCCCGCCGCCGTCTGCCCTGCCGAAACGGTGCTTTGCTACCCCTGCCTTACCGCCATTTCCTGCCAGCGCATCGCGCACGAGCTTTACAGAAGCGATGTACCGCTTATCCCGCGTATCATAACCGAGTATGCCCATTCGCTTACCGGCATAGACATTCACCCGGGCGCGCAAATCGGGGCGCGGTTTTTCATAGACCACGGCACCGGCGTAGTCATCGGCGAGACCTGCGTCATCGGCGAGGGCGTCAAGCTCTACCAGGGCGTAACCCTGGGCGCCAAGAGCTTCCCGCTGGACGAACACGGCAACCCCGTCAAAGGCGTAAAACGCCATCCCAATGTGGAGGACGGCGTTACCATATACGCCGGCGCCACCATACTGGGCGCTATAACTGTAGGCAAAGGCGCGGTGGTGGGCGGCAACATGTGGGTTACGCAATCCGTGCCGGCGGGCGCAAAAATCACCCAGCAGGAATATGCCCGCTGAGACTTTTTCCGTCCTCATAACCGGCCCGCTGCCGGAACGGGCGAAGCTGTGCGCGCTGCTGTGCAAAATCCATAACATATTGCCGGACGAAGGCGCCAAAATGGCGCGCGAGTGCTGGGGCATTCTGGGCGATAACATGGACCAGCCAAAAGCGCAGGCCTGCGTTCAGGCGGCCCGTTCCGCCGCCATTGAGACGGTTCTGATACCCTCCTCCCGCGCAAAATCGGTTCCCGCGCCGCAGAAAATCACAAAGGCGGCCCCGTCGGCACGGGGTTTGGAATGCGTTTCGCAGGTGGTGAAAATAACCGCGCCGTGGGAATCCATATATCTGCTTGCCGCCGCGCCGGTGAAAACCGAAATCCGGCAAATGGTCAAAACAGAAGGCAAAGCCGCGCCCGACGCCGCCCAGCTTGCCGGAATGACCGCCGCCGCGCTGCTGACCGGCATCCCGATAAAATTCGGCTCGCAAAAGCAGGAGCAATTGCGCGAGGACGTAAAGCGCGACGCCGTTTTCATGCTGGATATTTTCTGCGACGCGGAGCTGCCGCACATGCGCATTTTTGCCGACGATTTTGACTATGCCCCGCTGGGCGCGAAAAAAACCTATTCCAGCCAGACCAATTTCCGCGAATTCACGCTGCTGATTGCGGCCCGCGCCCCGAAAGCCGCAAAAAACGCCGGCCTTGCCGCCATGTCGGCGGGCAAGCCGCTGGTAACGCTGAGCTACGATTCCCAGGAATGCTATGACAGGGAACTCCGCCGCCTTTTCCTGCTGCGCAATGCCGGACGGTGAAAAAAGACTGCAATATGCCCGAGATAAAATTTACGGAAGACGAGAAGGCGGCGATTGTCCGCAAAATTCAGGACTATTTCAAGCGGGAATCGCAGCAGGATATTTCGCGCTTTGACGCGGAGTTTCTGCTGGAATTTTTCGCAAAGGAAATAGGCCCGTATTTTTACAACCGCGGCCTTTATGATTCGCAGGCCATTCTATCCAAGCGGCTGGACGATTTGAACGAAGCCATCAGCCAGCTTGAACGCCCCGTCGAATCCCGCAAATCCTGAAAACCATATGCAACTTTACTTGCGCGGCCTTACTAAACGCAAACACAATGCCTTTCAGTTTCTTCTTTTCATCTGTGGAAATCTGCGGTTAAATTCCCTTGGCGAAATCGGTTTTTCCCTTCATAAATAAAAGGAAAAGTCCGGATAATCTGTGAAAATCTGTGGTCAATCTGTGGATTATACCGCCGTTAAATCATAAGGGAACAACCGCTTTACAGCGGGGGAGTTTTATCCACAGATGGATCACAGATTGACCACAGATTTCCCGGACTTTTTCCCTTATAAAAAATTATCCAAACCATTTTAAGCTGCGAAAATGGGGAACAATCGCCGGCGCGACGGCTTTGATATAATATAGCCATGCCTGTTCCAGTGTTGCTATATCATCATGTTTCCGGCGACAGGGAAATAACTCCCGCGGGGTTCGAGCGGCAGTTGCGGTACCTTTCGGAAAACGGCTACTCCACCCCGTCCATGCCGGACTTCATTACCTGGATGAGGGGGGACAAGGAACTGCCCGGCAAAAGCGTCCTGCTGACTTTTGACGACGGCTACGCGGACAACTGGATTTGCGCCTGGCCGCTGCTGAAAAAATACGGGCTGCGCGCGGCGGTTTTTGTAACCACATCAAAAATAGGCGGTTTTGCGCCGCGGCCCACCATCGCCGACGGCGCGGCTGCGCCGGACACCATCAGAGACGAGCGCGGGGAGCAAGGCTTCCTCTCCTGGCAGGAGTTGCGGCTGATGGTTGATTCCAACGTATTTGACGTCGGTTCGCACACGCACACGCATAATAATTTTGACAAGCGCGCCGCATGGGTGGATATGCGGGAGGAACTGCGGAAATCCTCGGAAATCATAAAAGAGCGGCTGGGCGTAAAGCCCGTTTCGCTGGCGTGGCCGTGGGGTTATTTTGTTCCGCATTTTCCCGGATACGCGGCGGAGGAAGGGTATACTGCCATGTTCACCGTCCGCCCCGGCGCGAATGTTGCCGGCGGGGATTTGCGGGCCATCCGCCGGTTCAAGGTTCAGAATGAAAACATTGGCTGGCTGGCGCGGCGGCTGTGGCTTTACCGGCAGCCTGCGCTGGCGGAATTGTACGGACGCGCATACGGGCTGGACAGGAAAATAAAGAGGCTGTTCTTATGAAGAAAGCATTGCTGATTGCAGTCTTCTGTGTCGTTGTCCTGGCGGGGTGGAAATATCCGTTGCTGGGCTATGTCGCATCCGCGGTGATGCTGGCGGGGCTGGCCGGCGGTTTTATCGGCGGGCGGTATGTCTGCGGCAATATCTGCCCGCGCGGGGCTTTTCTGGACAAGGCGGGGGCGCTGGTGTCGCCGCGCAAACCGCTGCCGGATATCGCGGCGGACATGCGGCTGCGCTGGGGCATTTTCGCGCTGCTGATGGGGTTTATGGCGTTCCGGCTCTGGCAGGGGCCGCTTACAGTGCGGCATACGGGGCTGATTTTCTGGCAGATGTGCGTTATCACCAGCGCAATCGCGCTTGTGCTGGCGGCGGCGTGGAGGCCGCGCACCTGGTGCGCGCTGTGCCCGATGGGAACCGTGCAGCGCGCCGCCGGCGGCGGCAGCCGCGTCCCGCAGATAGACAAGGCCGCCTGCGTCAGCTGCGGCCTGTGCGAAAAAGCCTGCCCGCTGGAATTGCCGCTGGTTTCGGTCCCCGGCAAACGCAGCATGAAGGACTGCATTCAGTGCGGCGCCTGCGCCAAATCCTGCCCGCGCGGCAGCGTGCGCGATTTTTGCTAGAATTTAGCGAAGTCATTTTCATCAAGGGGAATCAAGATAATGATAATACTTTGCCTCAACTGCGGAAGCTCTTCGGTCAAGTACCGAATTTACGACTGGGAAAAGCGCGAAACCCTCGCCACCGGGCTTGTGGAGCGCGTAACCGTCGGCGGTTCTTTCATCTGCCACGAAGTGCCGGGAAAGGAAAAATTCATCCTCAACCGCGAATGCCCGGACCACCGCATGGCCATCCAGCTGGTGCTGGACACGCTGACAAACGAGAATCACGGCGTGATAGGCTCGGTCTCCGAAATCGGGGCGGTGGGGCATCGCGTGGTGCACGGGGGGGAGAAATTCGCCAAATCCGTCATCATCACACCCGAAGTGCTGGAAACCTTCCGCAAGCTTTGCGACCTGGCCCCGCTGCATAATCCGCCCAACATAATGGGCATAGAGGCGGCGCAGGGCGTCATGCCCAATATCCCGCACATGGCGATAATGGACACGGCCTGGCATCAGACAATGCCTTCCAAATCCTATATCTACGCGCTGCCGTACCAGTGGTATTCCAAATACGGCGTGCGGCGTTACGGGTTCCACGGGACGTCGTTCCTTTATAACGCCAAGCGCGCCTCCGTGCTGCTGAAAAAGGACCCGTTCAAGTGCAATCTGGTCATCGCGCATATCGGCAACGGCGCGTCAATAAACGCGGTCAAAAACGGCGTCTCATACGATACCAGCATGGGCATGACCCCGCTTGAAGGCCTGGTGATGGGAACCCGTGCCGGCGACCATGACGCCGCCATAGACTTTTTTATGATGGCGCGCGAGAATCTCTCGCCGAAAGATGTGGACGGCATCCTTAACAAGAAGTCCGGCGTCTACGGCATCACCGAAAAATACACCGACCGGCGCGACATAGAGCTTGCCGCCGAAAAAGGCGACCCGCGCGCGCATCTGGCCATAGAGATAGAGGCCTACCGCGTGAAGAAATACGTCGGCGCATACGCCGCCGCGATAGGCGGCGCGGACGCGGTTATTTTCACTGCCGGCGTGGGCGAGATGGCCCCCATCATCCGCGAACAGGCGCTGGAAGGGCTGGAATTCATGGGCATCAAGCTGGACAGGGACAGAAACAACGCCGCCATGACGCGCAATTCCGAAAGCGAAATCTCCGCGCCGGATTCAAAGACCAAGGTCTATGTAATCCCCACCGACGAGGAGATTGTGTTCATAGAAGACGTGGTGGCGCTGAAAGAAAAGCGCTATGAGGAACACACGAAATTCACCTACAGCTTCCAGAAGGCCGGCTACCGCAACAAAATGCGCGACGAAGCGCTTGCCAAGCAGCTTGAAAAACGCCCGGAACTTCTGAAAATCGCGGCCTGCCCCCCGCCGGAGCTGGCCGCCGCGAAGCGGTAATCCGCAGCTATAAAAAAACCCGCGCCCGAAAGGGCGCGGGTTTTTTGTTCCGGGCGAAACTGTCAGGCTTTCCAGTTGTTCTTGAACACCTGGGCCAGCCGTCTGATGCCCTCGTCTATCTGCTCCTCCGTGGGGTATGAGAAATTAAGCCGCATGGTGTTTCTGCCGCTGCCGTCGCAATGGAAGGCGGAGCCTATCACATAGGCCACGTTCTCTTTGAGCGCTTCGGAGAAAAGCGCGTCCGCGTCCATTTTCTCCGGCAGGCGCAGCCACAGGAACAGGCCGCCTTCCGGCTTGGTCCAGGTGACGCCTTCGGGCATGTATTTGGCAAGCGCGGCCAGCATGGTGTCTTTCTTGCGCTTGTATATGGCGTTGACCTTCTTGATATGCTCCCGGTAATAACCGCCGCGCAGGAATTCCGCCGCCACAAGCTGCGAAAACGGCGAGGTGCACAAATCCATCGCCTGTTTGAGGATGGTCATTTTTCTGATAAGCATCTCGTTTGCAACGATGTAGCCAAGCCGGAACCCCGGCGCGAATGTCTTTGAGAATGTAAACAGCGACACCACATTGCCCGAAGTGTCCAGCTTGTAGAGCATTTCGGGGGATTTGCCCTCGAACCGTATCTGGCGGTAGGGGGAATCCTCTATAATTACAAATTCCCACTCGCGCGAGAGACGCACCAGCTCCTCCCTGCGGGGCTGGGAAAGGGTTACGCCGTTGGGGTTCTGGAAATCCGGCACTACGTAGACGAATTTGTAATGTTCCTCCTCGCGGCGCAGCTTGGCCAGCTTGCGGGTGAGGGAATCCATCTTCATGCCATCGTCGTCGCCTTTGACGCCTATCATGGTCGCGCCGTAGGACCGGAACGCCTGCATCGCGCCCAGATAGCTGGGCAGCTCCACCAGAATGGGATCGGAGGGGTCTATGAAAAGCTTTGCCGTCAGATCCAGCGCCTGCTGCGAGGCGGTGGTGATAAGAATGTTTTCCGGCTTGACAATCAAGCCCTCTTCCTCGCGCAACGTGCGTACCAACTCGTCTTTGAGGATGGGCGCGCCCTCGGTTTCGCCGTACTGAAGCGCGACGCGGGAATTTTCCTTTAGCACTTTCCGGCAGATTTCCAGCACCGCATCCACCGGGAATGCGTCCGGGTCCGGCAGGCCGCCGGCAAGGGAGATTATTTCGGGCCTGTGCGTCGTCTTTAGCAATTCGCGTATGACCGAGGCTTTAGTGCGGCGGTTCACCGCAGCCAGATTTTTGGCGAGGTCTATCATGGGGCGTGTTCTCCCTGTTGCGGCGGTTTTTTCCAGCGCGGCGTTTGTCATATACCTACCTTGCAAAATCTGCCCGGTTTTTGCAAGTCCTGCCGTCAATCCCTGTTTATGAATTCCGCGGAGGCGGAGGCGAATTTGGCGCCGTCAATTTCGGGATGGCCTTCGCTTTGAATTCGCAGCACTTCAAGCGCGCCGCCTTCGCCCGTGGCCGCCACCAGCGGCGAGCGGGAGAGTATCCTGCCCGGCTCTCCGCTGCCGGCATCAGCGCCGGGGATTGCGGTTTTCCAGACGAAAATACGTTCGGTTCCGCATTCAAAAAACGCGCCGGGGTAGGGATGCGTTACCCCGCGCACAAGGTCGTGTATCCGCCGCGCCGGCCAGTCCCAGGAGAATTTGCCGTCGCCGGGCTTTCTGCCGCCGAATTTGGTGGCGGCGCCCTCGTCCTGGGCAATGCGCGGATAATTGCCGGATTCAATGGAGGGAAGGGCATTCGCCAGCAGCGGCCCCGCCTCGCGCGCCATTTTGCGGTAAAGCTCGGCTATATCGTCGTTTTGGGCTATCGGTATTTTCACTTGCGCCACTATCGCGCCGGCGTCGGCGCGCTTTGTCATCTCGTGCAGGGTGAGTCCGGTTTCGGCTTCGCCGTTTATTATGGCCCAGTTGGCCGGGCAGCGGCCCCGGTATTTCGGCAAATGCGACGGATGCAGGTTGAAAGCGCCCCTGGGCGCGGTTTTAAGCACGGCCTCCGGTATCATCTTGCGGAACATGAAAGAGAATATGATGTCGGGCTTGGCGCGCGCGGTTATATCGGCCCAGCGCGGGTCGGAGACATCGGCGGTCTCGTAAACGCTTATTCCCCGCGCGCGCGCTATCGCCGCGGTGGAGCGGAACCAGACATTTTCCGACGGGTCGTCCTCATGCGTTACAAGGGCGCGGATTTCCACCCCGCGCCGGATAAGCGTTTCCAGGCAGACGCAGCCTATTTCCTGATAGCCGAAAACAACCACCTTCACGGTTTTTCTCCGTGTATCTGGCGCACCACATAGCGGGGGCGGCGGCGCACCTCCTGGTAAATGCGGCCTATGTACTCGCCCAGCACGCCCAGCGCGAATATCTGGAACCCCACAAAGGTGAACAGTATCGCAAACAGCGTGAACACGCCTTCGGCTTCCGCGCCCAGCACAATCCGGCGCACGAACAGGAATGCCGCAAACCCCAGCCCGAACAGCGCCACCGTAATTCCGGCTATGCCCACAAGCTGTATCGGCAGCAGCGAAAACCCTGTCATAAGATCAAAGTTAAGCCGCAGCAGCTTCAGGAAATTGTATTTGGACTGGCCGCGCGTCCGGGCGGCATGCTCCACCGGGATTTCGGTTACCCGCCGCGCAAAGCTGTTTGCCAGAGCAGGGATGTAGGTGGTCAGTTCCGGGCATTTGACCACTTCGTCCACCACCTCGCGGCGGTAGGCGCGCAGCATGCAGCCGTAATCCTTCAGCGCGACGCCGAAAAGCTGCGCGCTCATCTTGTTGAGAATCCGCGATGGGATTTTGCGCAGCCAGCTGTCGTCCCGGTTCTGCCGCCAGCCGCCGACGGAATCGTAACCCTCGTCTATCTTGGCGACTAGCTTGGGAATTTCCTCCGGCGGGTTCTGCAGATCCGCGTCCAGCGTAACCACTATCCGCCCGCGCGCGGCGGCAAAGCCAGCCATCACCGCCGCATGCTGGCCGAAATTGCGGGTAAGCTCCACCACGCGGGTCTCTTCGCCGGACAATGGCTTGAGCAGCGAAAGCGAAGCGTCGCGGCTGCCGTCGTCTATATACACGATTTCGTAGCGCCAGCCGGCGGCGCCCAGCGTTTTTTTCAGGCGGGAATGCAATTCCTCTATATTCTGCGCCTCGTTGTAAACCGGAACTACGGCGGAGACTTTTATCTCGCTCATTTTCCCGCTCCCCATGGCCGGTTGGAAAGAACCACAAGTTTCCCCGGCAGTATTTTGCCGCCGTAAAGCGGCTTTCCCAGAAAATCCAGTTCCGGCAGCCTGTCGCGTTTGGTGATTATGAAAACCCTGTCCTTTGAACGCACCCATTTCCGCAATGTGCCGTAGTCCGGGAAAAACTGGTCCCGATGCGGATCCAGGCCGGCGCCGAACTGCAATTCACCCTGGTCGCCGATTACGCGCACCCGCTGCCCGGAGTAATACCCGAAACTTTGCAGATTGCGCTCGTAATCCGCGTTAAAAGCGGCTATTTTGTCGCCGGGCCGAAACTCGCTCATTACCATTTGCGCCATCGCTTTGCGGGAGAGCGTTTTATCAAATCCGGAGGCCTGAAAATACATAATGCCCAGGAAAGCGAACTGCGCCGCCGCAACCGCCGCATAAACCCCGGCTGCCGAGTTGCGCGACGCAAACCACAGCGCAAGGCTTGCGCCCCAGGCAAGCGCCGCCGCCGGCGCAATCCAGTTTATGCCGGAGCCCGGGTCCAGATAGGATATGTAATGCGGCACGATAATCAAACCCGCGACAAGCAATACATTAAGCGCGGCATACGGCGCGGCGAAAGCCCCCAGCAATCCGCCCTCCTCCCATTTAAGCGAGAAATGGCGCGCGGCCAGTATCGCCAGCGGAATCAGGACCGGCAGCATGTAGGGCGGCCTTTTGGAGCCGGAAAGCGAGAAAAACGCGAATATCATCGCAAACCACAGCAGCAGAAACAAGCCGTGCCTGTCCGCCCCGCGCCGCGCAGCTTTGAAGGCCGACGCCAGCACCGCCGGCAGCGCGCAGCACCAGGGATACATCATCGCTATCACGACCGGGATGAAATACCACATCTGGCCCCTGCGCCCGTGCATGGTGGAGGAGTACCGCTGAAAATTTTCCCGTATAAAGAAAAATTTGAAAAACTCCGGCTCTTTTGCGGAAATGGCGATGAACCACGGCGCGCATACCGCGACAGCCAGCAGTATCCCGGTAACAGGGTACAGTTCGCGCAACCTGCGCCAGCCGTCCGTAAGCAGCAGATACGGGACGAACACTATCAGCGGCAGCGCGAAGGCTGCGGGCCCTTTCACAAGGCAGGCCAGCCCCAGCAGCGCATAACCGGCATGCGCCCACAAGGCCCTGTTCGCGCACATGTTTTCAAACGCGGCATAGATAAGGCACATGCCGGAGCATAGGAACAGCGTAAACAGCATGTCCAGTTCCGGTATCTGCGACCAGGCGAAAAACCCCGCCGAGCAGGCCAGTATCGCGCAGGCCAGCGCGGCGGTTCTGCCGCCGTAGAGCCGTTTGGCGAAAAAATAAGCCAGCAGCACCGACAGGAATCCGGCCAGCGCGGTAAAGAAGCGGGCCGCAATCTCGCTGAAACCCAGTACCCGCATGGCTGCGGCGTTAAGCCAGTAGGCCAGCGGCGGCTTCTCGAAATAAAGCGCGCCGTTGAGGCGGGGAATCAGCCAGTCTCCGGACTGGACCATTTCGCGCGAAATAAGCGCGTAGCGGCCCTCCCCCGGGTCCCACAACGCGCGCGCACCCAGAAAAGCGAAATAAAAAACCCCGCACAAAACCACCGCCGCCAAGGCAGCGCGCTTTTGGAAAGAATCGGCGGACATTTTCTCCATTCGCAGCTATTCTACAAAATTGCGCGCGCCTGCCGGGGATATCGGTTTTCCAGCCGCAATACGGGGCTCAATAGCGCCATTTGGTATAATTTGACAAGCGGGGGTAAAATAGACGGCAAAAAAGATAAACTGGTAAGCGAGTTGGAAAGCCAACTTAAGCAAAGCATAAAAGCGGAAGCCCTGTTTGTTCTGAAATGGCGAATCACTTAAATGGAGGCGTCTGATGTCCGAACTATTCAAATTGCTGAACACGGGATTGGAAGCGACGCTCCGGGATAACAATCCGTGGTGGCGCGGCGAAAAAATTTACAACCTGCCGAAAATGAGACGCTGGGCTTTTGAGCCGGTTCTGAAAAATTTGAAAACCGGGCTTGCGCCCGCCGTTGTGCTTAAAGGGCCAAGGCGCGTGGGCAAATCAGTCCTCCTTGAGCAAATCATCAGCCATTTGATTGAAACCGGCGTAAAGCCGCACCGCATATTCCGCGTTCAATTTGACGACCTGCCCGATTTGCGCAGATTGGACACGCCGATTTTGGATTTATGCCGCTGGTACGCGGAGAGCATACTCGGCAAAACTTTCAACAAAGCCGCTGCCGACGGGGAGCAGGCGTTCATATTTCTTGATGAAGTGCAGAATCTGTCCGATTGGGGGCCGCAACTCAAACAGCTTGTTGATATAAATCCGGTCAAAGTTCTGGTTACGGGCAGTTCCGCGTTGAGAATTGAAACCGGAAGCGACAGCCTGGCCGGACGCATATCGTCCGTTGAAATGGGGCCGCTGCTGCTGCGCGAAATAGCCAGTTTGCGCGGCTTCGGTGAAATACCGCCGCTTCTGCCTTTCAACGGACCGGGGGCGCTCAAAGAAAAGAAGACATGGCAGGACTTGCGGCAGTTGGGGATTGTCCATAGCGAAATCCGCAAAAAAGCGTTTGCCGCTTTTTCAGAAAGAGGCGCATATCCGATAGCGCAAGCCGACATCAGCAAAGAATGGCCGGCTGTGGCGGACTATCTCAATGAATCCATAGTAAAGCGCGTGATTAAGCATGATTTGCGAATCGGCGAGAAAGGCCGCAAGCGCGACGAGCATTTGCTGGAAGAGGTTTTCCGGTTAGCCTGCCGCTATGCGGGGCAGTCGCCGGAACAGGGCCTTTACCTCACGGAAATAAAACGCGCCATGAACGCGAATGTGGGCTGGAACAAGATATTCAGTTATCTGAAGTTTTTGGACGGCACATTGCTCGTGCGCCTGATTGAGCCTTTGGAATTGCGGTTAAAAAAACGCCGGAGCGCGTCAAAAGTCTGCATTTGCGACCACGCGTTAAGAGCGGCATGGCTTCAGGAAGTGATTTACATTGACCCCGATAATCTGGAAAAATTCCCGCATCTCGCGGATTTGGCCGGACATATAGCCGAAAGCGCGGCGGGATATTTTCTGCGGACAATCAACGGCCTTGACGTGGCGCATTTCCCCGCAAGAACAACCGAACCCGAAGTGGATTTTATTTTGACTGTGGGCGAACAACGCATACCCGTCGAGGTGAAATACCGCAAACGGATAGATTACCAGGACACCATCGGACTGCGGGCGTTTATGGAGAAAGCGCATTACAACGCGCCCTTTGGAATTTTGATAACGCTTAACGAGGAAACAGCCAGCGACGACCCGCGGATAATCTCCATCCCGCTGTCGTCGTTGCTGTTGCTCCGTTAAAGGGAGGGCGTGTGCCTGCGAGTAAAGGAAAAATATACCGGTTGAAAATTGTTCTTGACGGCTCCGAGCCGCTGATTTGGCGCACGATTCTGGTCAAAAGCGACATAAAACTTTCGCAGTTGCACTTTATAATCCAGATTGTGATGGGGTGGACCAACAGCCACCTGCACCATTTCCGCATAAAAAACTTATGGTATGTTATGCCGGACGATATGCAGAACTATGACGGCGACGCCGTAGACGAACGGAAAGCGAAACTTTGCGATGTCGCAAAACGCGGGCAAAGGTTTCTGTATGAATACGATTTCGGCGACAGTTGGATGCACATAATCAAGGTGGAAGCCGTTCTGGAACCCGAAACGGGCGTGAAATATCCCGTCTGCGCCGGCGGAGCGATGGCCTGCCCGCCGGAAGATGTCGGCGGGATTGGCGGCTATTACGAATTCTTGGAAGCCATTAAAGACCCCAAGCACGAAAACCATGAGGATATGGTTGAATGGTGGGGAGAGGACTTTGACCCCGACGAATTTGATTTGAGGGAAACCAACATGGCGCCCTGCATCCCAACACAAAAGTCTGGCAATATACCGGAGACAAACGCAAGTGAATAAATCGCAAACGCAAGCGATTGACTAAGGAGCGAATCTTCAGATAACTTCCATATCAGTAGAGGGCAGCCGCTCACTATAAGAGCTTATCTACGGATAAGCTCCAAATCAATGTCGCAAGTCAGAGGAGCTATTAAATATGCGAAAAATCATTTACGCAATCTCCCTCTTGGGGATAATGCCTGTTATTACGAACTGCTATGCAACCGACACAAGCACTGGTAGCCGTTTGCAAAAACTGGAATGCACGGTAACAGATAGTAGAAATGATATGGAAAAACGCTTGCAAAGAATGGAGCAAACTGTAGAAAATTTTAATGGCAGGTTGGATGATGTCAAGAGTAATTACGCCAACAACATTATGGGAATAGGGGCAATGGCTGGAGGAGTAATCGGTGGAATCGGAGTTTTGGCTGCTTTGGGTATTTATTTTAGCTTTACCGGCATGAAAAAGGAAATAGGACAGATAGACGGTAAAGTAAAGAAAATGGAAGAAAACGCGAAAACACAGATTGAGTCTCTGAATGACGCTGTAAGCAAAGTTGAAAAGGAAGTCCATCATGCTACGGCTCGCGTGTTCTCCGCATATGCCGAAATTTACAAAGATAATGCTCTGTCCAATGTGGTGTGGCACATGCGAGGCATGTCTGAGTATTTGCAAACAGGCGATCCCCAAACTGGTCTTATTGAAGACATGTTAAACAGGTGTGAGGAACGAATATCCAGGGATCCAAAAACGGTATACTGCAGCGAGGAGGAAAATTTTAAGTGTAAACGTGAAATGCTTGATGTGATAGAGGAAGTTAAAAAGCGTGGGTTTGGATTCAAAGATGATAAATTGCTTGGAAACTTAGAACGTCTCATTGAGACCAAAATCCAAGTGAAACCGGCAGGAGAGGCTTCAACTCCATCATGATTGTATCTATAGCCAATCCAAATGCCTCGGAGTTTTTATAAAGGAAAATTCCGGGTAATCTGTGAAAATCTGTGTAAATCGGTGGATAAAACGTCGTTTTGTCCCTACGGGGCAGCAGTTTAATGGAGAATATGTCCAAACCCAAAGTCTTTCATGTGATTACGAAACTGGAGATGGGGGGGGCGCAGGGGAATACGCTTTATACCTGCGCGCATCTTGATAAGGAGCGTTTTGACGTCTCGCTCGTATGCGGGGAGGGGGGGATTATGGACGGCGACGCGCGCGCCGCCGGCTATCCGCTCCATTTTGTGCCTTCGCTGACGCGGGAGATAAATCCTGCCAGGGATGCCGCCGCGTTTTTCGCGCTGCGTGGCTTGTTCGCGCGGCACAAGCCGGAGATTGTGCATACTCATTCCTCAAAAGCGGGAATTCTGGGCCGGCTGGCGGCGAAGGCCGCGGGCGTGCCCGTCATCGTCCACACATTCCATGGCTTTGGCTTCACTCCGGCGCAGAATCCGGCGCTGCGCCAGTCATTTATACTGGCGGAAAAAAAGTGCGCCGAAATCAGCTCCGCGCTTATATTTGTATCCAAAGCGAATATGGACGAGGCCCGCAAGCTGGGCTTTCCCGCAGGAAACTGGCGGCTTATACGCAGCGGGATAGACCTCTCCGAATTTCCGCCCGCCGGTTTTGACGCCGCGCAGACCAGGGTGTCGCTGAACCTCTCGCATGAGGCGAGGTATGTCGTCTCCGTCGGAAATTTCAAGCCGCAGAAGAATCCGCAGGATTTGATAAAGATGGCGGCGCTGGTGGCGGCTAAAATCCCGGACGTCTATTTCGTTTTCACCGGCGAGGGCGAACTGCTGGAGCAGGCCAAAAGGCTCGCCCTGCGTTTTGAAATCACAAACCGCTGCCGCTTCCCCGGCTGGCGGCGCGACGTGCCGCATATACTGGCGGGCGCGTCGGCCTTTGCGCTGACATCTTTATGGGAGGGGCTGCCACGCGCCGCGGTTGAGGCGCTGCGCGCGGGCGTTCCCGGCGCCTATTACGACACCGACGGCGTGCGCGACATTATCGCCGACGGCAAAAACGGCTTTCTGGTTCCCAGGGGCGACTACGGCCTGGCGGCTGAAAAAATAACCGCCCTGCTTTCCGACAAGAACCTGCACGACGCCGTCTCCGCCGCCGCGCGCGCCACCGATTTGCGCGACTTTGACATCGCCGAAATGGTAAAATCCCAGGAGCGGTTGTATTGTGAATTATTATGTATTTAAGCGTGGTGCTGCCGGTTTATAACGAGCGGGAGAATATAGGCCCGCTGTCTTCCGAAATAGCGCGGATGCTGGACGCCCTCGGCAAGCCGTGCGAGGTTATTTTCGTTGACGACGGCAGCGCCGACGGCTCCTACGAGGCCGCCGCGCAAATCGCCGCCGGGGATGGGCGTTTCAGGGCCGCGCGGCTGGCGCGCAATTTCGGACAGACGGCGGCGCTGGCGGCGGGCATCGGCATGGCGCGGGGGGAATTCGTGGCCCTCATGGACGCCGACGGGCAGAACGATCCCGCAGACATTCCGGCCATGCTGGAGAAAGCCGCGCAATTCGACGTGGTCAGCGGTTGGCGCAGAAACCGCCGGGACGATTTTTTCCGCCGCGTGCTGCCCAGCCGCGCCGCCAACTGGATTATCGGCCAGGTTACCGGAGTGAAAATACACGACTACGGCTGCACCCTTAAAATATACCGGCGGCAGTGTCTGGCCTCGTTCAGGATATACGGCGAGATGCACCGCTTCCTTCCCGCGCTGGCCGCCGCCGCAGGCGCAAAAATAGCGGAGATGGAGGTGAACCACCGCCCCCGCGCGCGCGGCAAATCCAAATACGGGCTGGGGCGCACCGCCAAGGTGCTGCTGGACCTGGCGACGGTGAAATTCATGGGCGGCTATCTGGCCAATCCGATATATATTTTCGGCGGCTGGGGGCTGGCGTGCTGCTTTGCCTCCTGCGCGCTGGCGGCGGTTACGGTGTACAACAAATTCTTCAACCATATATTCGTCAAGGACCAGCCGCTTTTCATTGTGGCGATATTCCTGGGGCTTGTGGGGGTCCAGATGCTGCTGCTGGGGCTGCTGTCCGAGATAATCTCGCGCATTTATTTTGAAATCAACGACCGCGCCCCCTACCGCGTCGCGGAGAAAACGCCATGAATGATTACCGCGTGCCGGCGGATCTTAAATTCCGCGCGGCGGATATAATAGAGCAGGGCGGGCTGCGCTGCTCGCTGCGGCTGGAAGGCGATGCGCTGGCTGCGCTTTCGGACTGCGGCAAAATACTCGGAGCCGTAGTGGAGGTGGAGTTTTTCCTGGGCAGCGACGAGCTGTTCGCCGCCGGCTCCGTCAAGGGCCGGGCCGCGCTGCGCTGCCACCGCTGCCTGGAGGACTACGAGGCCGGCTTTTCCGCGCAGTTTGAACAGACCTTTTCGCCAGAAGCCGAAATTATTGATATAATGGATGAAGCGCGCCAGGCTCTGGTGGTTTCAACGGAGATACGGCAGTTATGCGCGCGGGACTGCAAAGGCCTCTGCCCCGTATGCGGGGCGAATCTGAATAAGGGCAGTTGCGGTTGCGCGCCGGCGCGGATTTTGCCGTTTTCCGAGCTGAGGGACAAGCTCTCCGGCGGAAAATAGGTTTATATAAAGCAAGGAGTCCGGACCATGCCAAACCCAAAACGACGCCATACCAGAGCCCGCCGGGACACACGCCGGGCGCAAAACTGGAAGTTGGTGGTTGGTTCCCTTTCCAAATGCCCCAATTGCGGGGTGAACAGGCAGCCGCACTGCGTCTGCCCGTCCTGCGGCTACTACAAGGACAAAGTGGTGCTTCCCAAAAAGGAAAAGAAGGACAAGGCCGCTCCGCCGGCCAAATAACCCAGCAAGATGAGAATCGCCATAGACGCCCACGGCGGCGACTTCGGCCTTGAGCCGAACATCGCCGGAGCGTTGCGCGCCGCGAAGGATTTCGGCGTGGAAATCGCCTTTGTCGGGGACGAGGCGGAGATCAATGCCGCCGTAAAGCGCATCTCGCCGCAGACGACGCGCGGAGTTTGCGTAGTCCCCGCAAAAGGCGTTGCCGGCATGGGGGCGGAGCCTGTCCAGGAAATAAAGGACAAGCCGGAATGCTCCGTCATGGTCTGCGCCGGGCTTATCAAGGAAGGCAAGGCGGATGCCATGGTGTCCGCCGGAAACTCCGGGGCTACGATGGTGGCGGCCTTCATGACGCTGGGCCGCATCAAGGGCATCTCCCGCCCCGCCATAGCCGTCGCGCTGCCGACCGTGAAAGGCCTCACCCTGCTGGTAGACGCCGGCGCCAACACGGACTGCAAACCGCTGCACCTACTGCATTTCGCGCTGATGGGCTCCATATATATGGAGCAGCTTACCGGCATCTCCCGCCCGTCAATCGGCATTCTCAGCGTGGGCGAGGAGGAGACCAAGGGAAACTCCCTTGTAAAGGAAGCAATACCGCTTTTGAAATCCAGCGGCCTCAACTACGCCGGTCCGGTGGAGGGGCGCGATATCCCGTTCCACAAAACCGATGTCGTGGTGTGCGACGGGTTCACCGGCAATATCGCGCTGAAACTTTACGAAGGCGCCGCCAAGGCGGTCATGCAGATTATAAAGGACGGCGTGTCAAAAAGCATTCCCGCCTCGCTGGGAATGCTGATGGCCAAACCTGTTTTCGCCGGCATAAAAAAGACGATAAGCCCTGATAAAGCCGGGGGCGCTCCGCTTCTGGGAGTAAACGGCGCGGTGATAATAAGCCATGGCCGCTCCGGCGAAAGCGCGGTATATAACGCGGTGAACGCCGCACGCATGATAGCCGCAGCCTCGGTAAACGAGAAAATCCGCGCAGCCGCGCAGCGGCTTGCGGAAACCTGCAAGGCGGGGGAGGCGGTTTCATGACATTATCCGGCAAAACCGCGGTGATAACCGGAGGAGGGCGCGGGATAGGCCTTGCCATAGCCCGCGCGATGGCGGCGCAGGGCGCCAATATCGTTTTATGCGATGTGGACGAGCAGTCCGCAAAGCGCTCCGCGCAGGAACTGGCGGACAGATACGAGGTCAAAACCCTGGGCCTCAGGGCCGATGTAAGCCGCGCCACGGATTGCGACGCCGTCATAAAAGCCGCCGCCGGAATCGGCGGGCCGGATATTCTGGTCAACAACGCCGGCATAACGCGGGACAATCTGGCCGTCCGCATGAGCGAGGCGGACTGGGACGCCGTGCTGGACATAAATCTCAAAGGCGCGTTCCTGATGTCGCGCGCCGCGCTTAAAATAATGATGCGCAGCCGCTCCGGCAGAATCATAAACATCTCCTCAGCCGCGGGACAGATGGGAAATGCCGGGCAGGCCAACTACTCTTCCGCAAAGGCGGGCCTTATAGGCCTTACCAAAAGCATGGCCAGGGAATTCGCCTCGCGCAATGTGCTGGTAAATGCCGTCGCGCCGGGGTTTGTGGACACGCAAATGGCCCATGCCCTGCCGGAAGACGTAAAAACAAAGATGCTTTCCGTAATCCCGCTGGGACGGTTCGCCTCGCCGGAAGATGTTGCGGCGGCGGCGCTTTTTCTGGCGGGTGACGGCGCGGCCTATATAACAGGCCAGACGATTGCAGTAAACGGCGGGCTTTACTTATAAAACCAAACGGACGGGAGGGTGTCATGGCAGTGGCAAACATAGACGAAAGGGTTAAAAGCATAATCGTGGAGCAGCTCGGTGTGGACCCGGCGGAAGTAAAGCCGGAGGCGCAGTTCGTAAACGACCTCGGCGCGGATTCTCTGGACACGGTGGAGCTTATCATGGCGCTGGAGGAAGAGTTCGACATGGAAATCCCCGACGAAAAGGCCGAGAAGATAAAGACGGTGCGCGAAGCGCTGGATTACATCTCCGCCAACGCGAAAAAATAGGGCCGATGCTGGAGGAAAAGACCGGCTACGTCTTCAAGGACCCGCAGCTATTGCGCCTTGCGCTGACCCACCGCTCATACGCCGCGGAGCATCGCGGCTGCGGCTATAACGAGCGGCTGGAGTTTCTGGGCGACAGCATTCTGGGCATGATAACGGCCCATTACGTCTACCAGCGGCTGCGGGATTGCGACGAGGGGGGGCTTGCCAAGCTCAAAGCCCGGCTTGTTTCCGGCCCCGCGCTGGCGCAGTGGGCGTGGGATATCGGCATAGGCGAGCATCTGATACTGGGCCAGGGTGAATCATCCGGCGGGGGCCGAAACCGCGACAGTATTCTTGCCGACGCGGTGGAGGCGCTTATCGGCGCCATATTCGTGGACGGCGGCTATGAAAGCGCGCGCGGTTTCGTGGAAAGCCGGCTTGAAAAAGCCGACCTTTTCCCCGAGGAGACCGATTTCAAAAGCAAACTCCAGGAATCGGTGCAGAAGGCGCGCAAGACCATTCCCCGCTACGAGATAACCCAGACCGTGGGCCCCGAGCACGACAAGACCTTTGAAGTCGCCGTGTTCGTGGGCAAGGACGAGCTTGGCCGCGGGCGGGGCAAAAGCAGGAAGGAGGCGGAGCAGTCCGCCGCCAAAAACGCGCTTTCCAGAGGCTGACACCATGACCACTATTACCGAAACCCAGCAGGCCGTGATAGAGCTGGCGCGCGAAATCGCGCAGAAAAAAATCAAGCCCGTCCGCGCCAGATACGACGCGGAGGAGAAATTCCCCTGGGAAATAGTGGAGGAATACCGCCGGGCGAACTTGTTCGGACTGTGGCTGCCGGAGGCTCTGGGCGGCATGGGGGGCGGAGTGTCGGACCTGGCGCTGGCGGTGGAGGAACTCTCCCGCGTCTGCGGCGCAATCGCGCTGCCGATTGCCACCAGCGCGCTGGGCGCGATGCCGATACTGCTTTGGGGCAGCAAAACCCAGCGTGAGAAATGGCTGCCGGATGTGGCCTCCGGCAAAAGGCTGGCCGCTTTCGCGCTCACCGAGGCGGAGGCCGGCTCCGACGCCACGGCAATAAAGACAGCGGCGGTAAAGCAGCCGGACGGCTCCTATATTCTTAACGGCGCCAAACATTTTATTTCCACCGGCGAAGCAGCGGAGATTTATACGGTGGCCGCTACCACAAACCCCTCGCGCGGCGCGCGCGGAATCACGTTGTTTATTGTTGAAAAGGGGACGCCCGGTTTCTCCTTCGGCAAAAAAGAGGAGAAGATGGGCATACGCGCCAACCCGACCTACGAGATCGTTTTTCAGGACGTAAGGACTCCGGCGGAAAACATGCTGGGCGGCGAGGGGAAGGGGCTGCTGGTTGTGCAGGAAACGCTGGATTATTCCCGCCCCGGCGTCGCCGCGCAGGCGCTGGGCATAGCCCGCGGGGCGCTGGACGAGACTGTTCCGTATCTGCGGACGCGCAAACAGTTCGGCCAGCCGGTATCCTCTTTTCAGGCGATACAGCATTCCCTGGCTGACATGTCCGCCAGCCTTGAGGCGGGATGCGCCATGGTGCATTCTCTTACCGCCGCGATGGACAGGGAATTCCTGCCCGCGGTTGAAGCCGCCATGTCAAACGGCACCACCGTCCACGAGGAGCTAAAAAAAATCCAGACCTGCCGCTGGACGAAAAAATCCGCCATCGCGAAGCTTTTCTGCTCGGAAGCCGCCATGCGCATCACCTGCGACTGCGTCAGCCTCTGCGGCGGCCTGGGTTACATGCGCGACTATCCGGTTGAGAAATTCATGCGCGACGCCAAAATCACACAGATTTACGAAGGCACCAACCACATACAGCGCAACGAAATCGCCGCCGCGCTTATAAAAGAGTACGCGGCTGGAGAGTAATATGCACATTCTTGTTTGCGTAAAGCAGACTCCTGCCACAGACAAAATCGCCGTGGACGAGAAGACCGGCTGCCTCATCCGCGAAGGCGTGGAATCGGCCATAAACCCGTTTGACGAGTTCGCGCTGGAAGAAGCCGTCCGCACCAAAGAGAAGGTCCCCGGCTCAACTGTAACCGCGCTGACTATGGGCCCGCCCCAGGCGGGCGAGGTGCTGCGCGAATGCGTGGCGCGCGGCGCCGACGCCGTGTATCATTTGTGCGACCGCGCGCTTGCCGGCTCCGACACCTGGGCCACCAGCTACGCGCTTTCCTGCGCCGTAAGGAAAATCTCCCAGCTTAAAGGCCAGGTCCATATAGTTTTCTGCGGCAAGCAGACAAACGACAGCGACACCGGGCATATCGGCCCGCAAATCGCCACCTGGCTGGACTGGCCAAACGCCGCCTTCGTCCGCAAAATAGAAACTGTGGACGAAAAAACAGTCCGCGTCCAGCGGCTTATGGAGGACGGGACCGATATTCTGGAAATGCCGCTCCCGGCGGTGGTAAGCGTCATAAAGGAAATAAACACGCCGCGCATCGCCTCGCTCAAAGGCAGGCTGGCGGCTAAAAAAACGGCCATAAATACTCTTTCCGTCGCCGACATCGGCGCGGACGCGGCGCGGCTGGGACAGGCCTCCCCCACGGCGGTAATCCGCTGCTTTACGCCGCCGGCGCGCACCTCCACCGCCGTCAGAATATCCGGCGCGGACGCCAGAGAAAAGGCGCGCAACCTCGCGCTGAAACTAAAGGAAATAAAGGCGGTCTGATGGCTAAAATCACTGTCAACGAAGCCCGCTGCACCGGCTGCGGCTCCTGCCTTAAAGTCTGTCCCGAGCATTGCATAATGCTTGCCGCTTCCGATTCCGTCCGGACGGAGACAAAGGGCAAAGTCCCCTATCCCTCGCTTGCGGTTATAGACGAGGGCGCCTGCTCGCTCTGCGGCGCCTGCGCCTCCGCCTGCGCCGCGCTGGCAAAAAACGCGCCGGAAAAAAACCTTTTCAACGCCATAACGCTGGCCGCGCGCGAAACCGCCGGCAAGGATATTTCCGCCTATAAAAACGTCTGGTGCTATGCCGAGGTGCTCCACGGCGAAATAAATCCCGTCTCCTACGAACTGCTTTCCGTGGGAGCCACCCTGGCGGCGGACCTGGGCGCGGATTTGTGCGCCGTCGTGCTGGGCGGCAATTCGCTGTCTTTTGCCAGCGAGTTGGTGGCCAGGGGCGCAAAAAAAGTCTATGTCTGCGAATCGCCGGAGCTGGAAAATTTCGTGGATGATGTTTACGCCAAATGCCTGGCGGACATCGTAAAGACATACAAGCCGGATAAATTCCTGCTTCCGGCGACGACTATAGGCCGCTCGCTTGCCGCCAAAGTCGCCATTCTGTGCGATACCGGCCTTACCGCCGATGCCACAAGCGCGGTGATAGACAAAGCCAGCGGGCTTATGCATGTAACCCGCCCCACCTTCGGCGGCAACCTGATGGCCACCATCACCTGCGCGCATTCCCGCCCGGAGATGTGCAGCCTGCGCCCGCTGACCTATCCTCAGGCAAAGCCGGATTACAAGCGGCGGGGGGAAGTCATCAATTTCAAGTTCAGCCCCGCCAAATACGCCTCAAAGACGAAATTCGTCTCTTTCGTGCAGGAGGAGGCCGGCGAGATAGACATAGGCGCGGCTGAAATCATAGTCGCCGGCGGGCGCGGCGTGGGCAAGGCGGAGGGCTTCCACATGCTGCACGACCTGGCAAAAGAGCTTGGCGGCGCGGTGGGCGCCTCGCGCGCGGCGGTGGATTCCGGCTGGGTAGCCTACCGCCATCAGGTGGGCCTTACCGGCAAGACGGTAAAACCGAAAATCTACATCGCCTGCGGCATTTCCGGCCAGGTGCAGCATCTGGCGGGGATGACCTCCTCCGACGTGATAATCTCCGTCAACAAGGACGCGCAGGCCGCGCTTATGGACCATGCGCATTACGCGGTGGAGGGCGACCTGCACGAGATTGTCCCCGCGCTTATTGACGAAATCCGCAAAATCAAATCCGGCGCATGAAAATAAATCTGCCCGTTTTTCTGAGCACGGTGAAGTCCAAACTGGACGGCGGCAAGCCGTTTGTGATTGCCGTGCAGGAAACCGCGCGGGAACTCTATCCCGAAAATCCCGCCGCCGCGGCGGACGCCGCGCTGGAAGAGGTGTCCCGCCTGCTACAGGTGCCGCCGGTGATTGTGATGCTGCGCGGCGAAAAAGTGGTAACCGCCGCACTGGAAGCCTTGAACGGCGGCGGCGCGGCTGCAGCCGAAGCTCCCGCCGCGCAAAACACCGCATATCCCGACCATCCCGTTGACCCTGCCGATGACAATGACCAGGAATATGCCCCGCCCGCGCGCCGCGCGCCGGACACCCGCGAACGGGACGGCGCGATGGACCCGCAGAACACTTCCCTAAAACCCGACGGCGGAGGCGGACGGCTCTTCCTTGCCATCATAATAGCCGCAATTGCCGCCATTGCGTGGTTTCACTTCAGATAAAGCTGCGATTTCCGGGCAAAGCCTGTCAGGATTTTTTTATACGGGAGATTATCGCGCCAAGCCAGCCGCGCTGGGGGAGTTTGCGTTTTATTTCGCCTTTTTCAATCCAGACGCCTTCGCCGTCGCCGCCGGCGATGCCGAAATCGGCGTCCCGCGCCTCGCCGGGGCCGTTGACGGCGCAGCCCATCACCGCGATTTTGAGGCCTTGCGCCTTGCGGCGCAGCTTGCTGTCCGAATAAACAGCTTTTTCCAGCCGGGACACGGTATCATGCACATTGACGCGGCAGCGCCCGCAGGTCGGGCAGGAGATGATGTCGGGGCCGTATTTGCGCAGCCCCAGCGCTTTTAGAATTTCAAAGGCGCAGCGCACCTGCGTTTCCGGCGGCTCGGTGAGCGAAACCCGTATGGTGCCGCCAATGCCTTCGCTTAGCAGCGCGCTTATCGCTATGGCGGATTTGACCGCGCCGGGCAGGAAACTGCCGGCCTCGGTTACGCCCAGATGAAGCGGAATGCCGGATTTTTCCGCGAACAGGCGGTTGGCAAGCAGGGTACGCTCCGCATCGTCGGCTTTGAGCGAGACCACAATGTCCCGGAGGCCGAATTCCTCCAGCAGGGCGGCCTGCTCCAGCGCCTCTTTGACCATTGTGCGCGCCCATTTTTCCGGCGTCCATCCAGGGCGTCCGGATATTTTTTTCAGCGCGCGCAGCGAACCGGCGTTTACTCCGATTCTAACAGGCACGCCCGCCGCGCGGCAGGCTTGGGCGACTGCGCGCACATTCTCCCTTCCGCCGATATTGCCGGGGTTGATGCGGATTTTATCTACCCCCCGGCGCACTGCTTCCAGCGCAAGGCGGTAATCAAAATGGATGTCCGCCACCAGCGGGACGGTTATGGCGCGTTTTATCCTGCCGAGGTTTTGCGCCGCCTCCATATCGGGGACGGCGACGCGGATTATCTCGCAGCCGGCCTCTTCAAGCCGACGGGACTGGGCGATGACCGCCTTTATATCCCGCGCGTCCGCGCTGCACATGGACTGCACGGACACCGGCGCGCCTCCGCCGATTTTGACTTTGCCGACGGAAACGGCGCGGGTCTTTCTCATTTTTTAACGGTCTCGGTGGCTGCGGATTTTGCAAAAATACGGTTTATATCGCTGTAAGTGGCGAACAGCAGCACGCACAGCAGGAATGCCAGCCCCATGGCGTTGGCGACCTGGAACACCCGCTCGGTCGGCTTATGGCGGCTGATACCTTCCCAGAGGAAAATAAGCGACTGCCCGCCGTCAAGAATCGGTATCGGCAGCAGGTTGAAAATGCCTATGGCCACCGAAATCAGCCCTATCAGAAACACCAGGTTGGCAAACCCGCTGTGCGCCGCCTTGCTGACCATATGCACTATGCCAACCGGCCCGGCAACATCCGGCTTTTCCCGGTGGTATATCTTGGAGGCCAGCGTTACCATTGTGTATTTTGTCCAGTACCAGCACTGGTAGGCGCCCAGTTTTACGGATTCCACAACACCCTTGCGCTTGTTTACCGAGAGGGGGGAAATTCCGACATAGCCGGTTCCTTCGGAGGCTTTGGGTGTCAGCGCGGCCTCGTATTTTTTGCCGGCGCGCTCGTAGCCCAGAGTGATGGAAACGCCCGGCTTTGAGTGAATAGCCTCGGCCACGGCCATCCAGTCTTTCAGGGGTTTGCCGTCAACGGAGAGGATTTTGTCGCCCTCGCGCATTCCGGCCTGATAGGCGGGATAGTCTTCCACAATCTCGCCGACCACGGTCTCCTCCGACGGGCCCGGCACGCCCACAGCCAGGATAACCGCCGTAAACAGCACGAAAGCCAGCAGGTAATTCATGGCCGGGCCGGCAAGATGGAGGGCGATGCGCTCGTACCAGGGGTGCGAGAAATACTCGTCCGGGGCGCCTTTGTGGTCGTCCAGCGTCTCGCCGGCGGGTTTTACGTAGCCGCCCAGCGGGATGGCGCGCACGACATAGAGCGTGCCTTCATGCTGCTTCTGCCACAGCGCCTTGCCGAAACCGAGCGAAAAAGTCTCCACCCGGATTTTGAGCAGCCGGCAAAGTATGAAATGGCCGAGCTCGTGAATGAAAATCACAAGTCCGAAGGTTACTATCACAGCCAGAACGGAAGTCAGCATTTCACTTTCCCCGGGGCCGTCTTTTTGTATGCCCCTGATGATATGATTTCCTGGGCTTTCTGCCTGGCCCAGCCGTCAATCTCCACCGCTTCGGGGATGGACGGGGGCCTGCCGCCGCCGCGGTAGCGCGACAGCGTTTTTTCCACCACGCGCGCTATATCGGTGAACTTTATCGCGCCGGAGAGGAACGCGCTTACGGCAACCTCGTCCGCCGCGCTTAACACCGCCGGATGCCCGCCGCCTTTGCGCGCGCTGTCCTGCGCAAGGGCGAGGCAGGGGAACCGTCTGAAATCCGGCTTGCAGAATTCCAGCCGGCTTACGGCGCACAAATCCAGCGGCTTTGCCGGAGAGGGCCGCCTCTGCGGATATGTTATCGCGTACTGTATAGGTATACGCATATCCGGCCATGAAAGTTGCGCAAGCACGGAATTGTCCGCATACTCCACCGCCGAATGGATGATGGACTGCGGATGTATAAGTATATGTATTTTTTCCAGTTCAAGCGAGAACAGGGCCGAGATTTCTATCGCCTCAAACCCCTTATTCATCAAGGTGGCTGAATCCACGCTTATTTTGGGGCCCATATTCCAGCGCGGGTGCGAAACCGCCTCTTTGGGCGAGACATTGTCCAGAGAGCCTTTCCTGTTAAAAAACGGCCCGCCCGACGCCGTCAGGAAAATGCGGGAGACAGACGCGGCGGCTTTATCCTCCAGACACTGAAAAATGGCGGACGGCTCCGAGTCCACCGGCACAATGCGGGCATTCCAGCGGCGGCATTCGGCCATAAGCGCGGGGCCGGCCATTACTATCGGTTCTTTGTTGGCCAGAGCGATTGTTTTACCGGCTTTGATGGCCGCCACCAGCGGAGCAAAACCTATTCCGCCGGAAAGGCCGCTGACGACGATATCCGCCCCCGGGCCCGACGCAATTTCCATGAGGCTTTCAAGCCCGGCGGGCAGCAGCTTCGTGCCGGGGGGGAGTTTGCCCTCCAGCATGGACGCGGCGGTTTCGTCATAGAGCGTTACATAATCCGGCCTGAAGCGGCGGGCCTGCTCCAGCAGTTTTTTCCAGTTGGAGCGGGCCGCCAGCGCGCAGACGCGGTATTCTTTTCCCAGATTTGCGGCCACATCCAGAGTGGACAAGCCGATTGAGCCGGTGGAGCCGAGTATGGCTATGTTTTTCATCCGGGCATCCCGAAAAGCGCGGCGTAATAATAAACCGGCGCGAGAAGAATATAAGAATCAAACCTGTCCAGAATGCCGCCGTGGCCGGGAAGCAGCGACGAGGAATCCTTAACCCCCGCGCTGCGCTTAACCACGGATTCCGCCAGGTCGGAAATCTGGCCCACGGAGCCTGCCAGCGCGCCAAGCCCCAGCGCCAGGCCGGACGGCATTTGCGGCAGCAGCAGGTTTTTTGCGGCAAGGGATACGGCCAGCGCGCAGAAAAAACCGGCGATGGCGCCTTCCCAGGTTTTCTTGGGGCTTATTTCCTCTGCCAGCTTGCGCCTGCCCACGGCCTTGCCGACGAAATAGGCGGCAGTGTCCGCGCACCATACGGTGACAAACAGCATGTAGGTGAGATACTCGCCGCCGGGGCGGATATCACGCAGGTTTATAAGATGGGCCAGCGTCCACGGGATGAAAAACACTCCCAGAAACGTAAGCGCCAGCCGTTCCACCGAGCGGCGGGGGGAGAATACCTCCCACATGACTATGCCCAGTATCGTCATGTTTATAAACACCGGCAGGAACCGGTCCGCCGGCTGGGCCAGCGGAAACCGCTCCAGCACGGCCACGGCTGCCATCAGCAGGCCGAAAAGCATAAGCGGAACGCGCTGCACCGGCTTGCCGCTTATCCAGAGCATCAGGCCGTATTCGTAGAGCGACAGGACTATCACAAGCCCTATCAAGGCCATGTACGGCGCGCCTCCGAAATGGACGCAGGCCAGCATAAGCGGAATTCCGATTAAAGCGGTGATAATTCTGGGCAGCAGCATTTGTCAGTGTCCTCCGAAGCGGCGTTCCCGCCGGGCATATTCGTCAAGAGCCTTTCGCAGCTCTGCGGCGTCAAAATCCGGCCAGTGGACCGGGGTGAAGTAAAGCTCGGCGTAAGACGCCTGCCAGAGCAGGAAATTGGAAAGCCGCATTTCTCCGGAGGTGCGTATTATCATGTCCGGGTCCGGCATGGCGGCGGTATAGAGCAGCCGCGAAAACGTTTCCTCGTCCACGGTTTTGCCGGCGCGGACCGCGGCGTTGGCGGCGTCCAGTATCTCCTGCCGGGAGCCGTAGCTTAACGCAAGGCACAGCGTCATGCCGGAATTTTTCGCGAACCGGGCGATATAGCCCTCCAGCTTTTCGCGCGTGGAATCCGGCAGCATGTCCAGCCGGCCTATGGCGGCAAGGCGGACATTGTTTTCCTCAAACAAGCGGGCCTTCGCGTCCAGAAACAGGACCAGCAGCCGCATAAGCGCGGCGACCTCAAGCCTGGGGCGCGACCAGTTCTCCGCCGAGAACGCATACAGCGTAAGCTGCCTTATGCCCAGATTGGAGCATTCCAGGACTATGTTTTCCACAGCGTCCGCGCCGGCCTTGTGCCCGGCGGCGCGCGGCAGCCCCCGGGCGCTCGCCCAGCGGCCGTTGCCGTCCATGATGATGGCTATATGCCGAGGCAGTTTGTCTTTCATTATAAATCCGCGCCGCTTTTGGGGCGGCGCGGCGGCATGTCGGGGCCCGTGTTATACGGAGAGCAGCTCTTTTTCCTTTTCGGAGATGACTTCGTCCACCTTCTTTGTGAAGCTGTCGGTGGCTTTTTGTATGGCCTGCTCGAAGCGCTTGCAGTCGTCCTCGGAAATCTCGCCGGTTTTCTGCGCTTTTTTGACGCGCTCCACGGCGTCGCGCCGCTCGTTGCGGAGCTTTACCTTGAATTCCTCGGCCATGGTCTTGATGGTTTTTACAAGCTGTTTGCGACGGTCCTCGGTCATCTGCGGGATGGAAATCCTGACCAGCTTGCCGTTATTTACGGGGGAGGCGCCCAGATCGCTTTTCTGGAGAGCCTTTTCTATAGCCTCCAGCGAGCTTGGGTCCCAGGGCTGGATTTCTATGGTGCGCCCGTCCGGGACCGAAATGGCGCCAAGCTGCTTGAGCGGCATAAGCGAGCCGTAGCATTCGGCCTTGATTCCCTCAACAAGCTGCGGATTGGCGCGTCCGGTACGCAGTGTGCCCATCTCTTTGCGAAGGCGTTCCACATGCTCGGCCATGCCCTTGTCCAGTTTTGCCATCATGGCGGAAACTCCGGTATTTGCGTCCATATTTCACCTCTTACGAAATAAGCGTTCCCACTCTTTCGCCCATGACCGCCTTTAGTATGCTGCCGTCTTTATGCAGGTTGAACACGGTTATGGGGATTCTGTTTTCCATGCAAAGCGAAAGCGCGGCGGCGTCCATGAATTTCAGGTTGCGGCTGATGGCGTCCATGTAGGAAACCTCCGCCAGCGGGGTGGCGGACGGATCCTTTTTGGGGTCCGCCGTATAAACGCCGTCAACTTGGGTTGCCTTAAGCAGCGCATTGGCCTCTATTTCCGAGGCGCGCAGCGCGGCGGCGGTGTCTGTCGTAAAATAAGGGTTTCCCGTGCCGCCGGCGAAAATGACCACCCGGCCCTTTTCCAGATGGCGCACCGCGCGCCGCCGGATGAACGGCTCCGCCAGCTGCATCACCTGAAGCGCGGCCTGAACCCGCGTGGGCACGCCCAGCTTTTCAAGCGCTGCCTGAAGCGCCATGGCGTTCATCATGGTGGCCATCATGCCCATGTTGTCGGAGGTTACGCGGTCTATCATGCCGGCGCCGTCTTTTGCGCCGCGCCAGAGGTTGCCGCCGCCGATAACCACCGCAAGCTGCACCCTGCCGCACACCGGGGCGATTTCCTCGGCTATATGGACAAGAGCGCGGGCGTCAATCCCGCGCTCTGTGCCGTTCTGAAGCGATTCGCCGGAGAGCTTTAGCAGCACCCGTCTTGGCATAAGCTATGCGCCCAACTGGTAGCGGACAAACCGCCGGACCGTAACTTTCCCCAGCCCCGCGGTATACTCCGCGAGATACTGCTCCACGGTCTTTTTGGAATCGCGCACGCTGGTCTGGCTGAGCAGGCAGACTTCCTCGTAAAACTTCTTGATTCTGCCGTCCAGCATTTTGACAATGGCGGCGTCCGGCTTGCCCTGGTTTTTGGCCTGGGTGGTGTAGATTTCCTTTTCCTTTTCCACTTCCGCGGCGGGAACATCGGTTTTGGCCACGTAGCGCGGCGACATCGCCACTATCTGCATCGCCAGTTCCTTGGCGGCGTCGCGCAGTTTGGCGGCGTCGGCGGAGGTATTGTCGCAGGCCAGCTCCACGAGGGCGGCTTTTTTGTTGTCGCCGTGCAGGTAATACCACAGCGCGCCCGTGGTGGCGTAGCGGGCGGCGCGGCGGAAAACGATATTTTCGCCCAGTTTGGGAGCTACGGCAAGCACCATTTCGCTTATTTTGGCGTCGCCGGCGTAATCGGGCTTGTCGGTCGCCAGCACATATGCGGCGATATCCTCGCCCAGCTTTTTGAAATCCGGGGTTTTGGCGACAAAATCGGTCTCGCAGGTAAGCTCGCTGAGGACTGCGGTTTTGCCGTCGGCGGAGACTTTAACCGTGATAATGCCTTCCTTGGTGGTGCGGGCGGAGCGTTTGGCCACATCCGCCAGCCCTTTTTTGCGCAGGAATTCAACGGCTTTTTCAACCTCGCCGCCGTTTTCCACCAGCGCCTTTTTGCAGTCCATGATGCCGGCGCCGGTTTTTTCCCGCAGGACCATGATTTTTTCCTGAATGGAACCCTGAACGGTGGTAGTCATTGCGTTCTCCTGAGAAAACAATTTTTCTCGCGGCGCAGCCCTATGCCTGCGGCTGGACGGCTGTTTCCGGCGCGGTTTCCGGTGCGGCTTGCGGCGCCGGCGTTTCCGCGGCGACGGCAACGGTTTCGGCGGCGGCCTCCGGCTGGGTTTCCGGCTGGGGCTGCTCGCCGGCCTCGGCGGGCTGCGTGTTCTCGGCCTTGGCTTTCTTGGCCTGCGCTTCCTGGCGGCCTTCAATGATGGAATCGGCCACCATCGCGCAGAACAGCTTGATGGAACGGGCGGCGTCGTCGTTGCCGGGGATGGGATAATCTATAAGGTCTGGGTTGGAATTGGTGTCGCACACCGCGACGATTTTGATACCCAGCTTGCGCGCTTCCAGCACCGCGCCCATGTCCTCCACCGGGTCGGAGACGAACATCACATCCGGCGGGGCCTTCATCTTGCGTATGCCGGAAAGCAGCTTGCGCAGGCGGTTCATCTCCTTGGTGAGGCGGGAAACCTCTTTTTTGGAGATGGCTTTGAAAAGCCCGTCGGCATCCCACTTTTCAAGCTCTTCCAGCCGGTCTATGGAATGCTTGATGGTGGCGAAATTGGTGAGCGTGCCGCCCAGCCATTTCTCGTGGACGCAGCAGACCTGGGCGCGTTCCGCCTCGGTCTTGACGATTTCCTGCGCCTGCTTTTTTGTCCCGACAAAGAGGAATTTCGCTCCGCCGGCCGCCTGTTCCTTGAGGAAAGCGCAGGCCCGCTTAAGCTCCTTTGCCGTCTTGGCCAGGTCCAGTATGTGAATACCGTTGCGCTCGCCGAAAATATAGCGGCCCATTCTGGGATTCCAGCGGGAGGTCTGATGCCCGAAATGGGCGCCAGCTTCAAGCATTGTTTTCATGGAAACGTTCTGCATTATCTCCTCCGAGACAGTGTTTTTCAACTATCGTTGAAATTTTTGCCGGTTTCGCGGCGGACTGTTTCTATATTAAACAATATACCAAATAATTCCCCCGCCGTCTACGGCAATGGCCGGAAGGCAAAGAGAACCCCCGCCTTTCGGCGGGGGCGGGGAGGGTGCAGACGACAATAACCCTAAATCATCTTTTTTTTGCGGAAAGAGTTCCTACTCCGCCGTCTATGCCTGCTTTCCGCCCGGCGGCGCCGGACTCCGCAGCGGCGGGGCTTGCCACCTCTGCAGCGGCGGTGTCGGTATTCTTGCCCCCAAGGGCGGCAAAAAACTGCTTCAGAGTGTCTATAGTGGCTTGCGGAACCGCGCCGCTGGCGACCAGTTGCGCAACAATTTGATTACCCACAGTCTTAAGCTCCGCCGCAACTTCAGGATTTGCATCCATTCCGGCCTTTACCATCGCGGACACCGTGGTGATGTATGCCCCCACGTTAGCGCCATTTATATTGATTCCCTGCAATTGCTGTACCAAGGTGTCCATGGAAGCGCCCTGTCCGGTCAGAGCGGCAGCCGCATCTCCGGGAACATTCTCATCCTGGCATCTCGCAACGCCGCAGAAACACGCGAAGCACAAAGTCAGGGCTAACCGTTTCATAAAATCCTCCCGCCCGTATATTCGCACACGATAAGCGGCGATACCGGGTCTCGCTCCTAGTATACATCGCAAGTGCGCAATATTCAAGTGGAATCAGCTATAATCCTGATATGCGCTTTCTCTGTTTCTTATGCGCCGGAGTTGCCATGCAGTTTTGTTCCGCCGCCTCCGCGGGGGAAAGCTGCGCTCCGGGCGACGGGTTCTGCCGGCTCATGCGCGGCTGGGCTTTGCTGGAGGCGGGGGAACACAAGACCGCAAAGCCGGAATTCATGGCGGCCCTTTCTCTGTCCGAAGGCAGGAATTTCGCGGGCGAGGCGCGGCTGGGCGCGGCCATGTCGGATTTTTTGCGCGGCGATTACAGGGAAGCCCTCCCCCAGTTCCAGCGCATATACGGACGCGACCCTTATAATATAGGACTTGCCTCCTATCTGGCGGCTGAATGTTTTTTCCGGCAGGGCAAATATCCGTCCGCGCTAATCTACATCCGCCAGTCGCTTCTGCATGATTCTCAAAACCCGTCGGCGCAGCGGCTGCAGGCGGAAATAAGCGAAAAACTCGGACAGCCGGTGGAGGCGTACCAGGCATACGGAACTTTGCGCCAGTTTGATCCCGGAGACAGGGAGATTGCCGGGGAAATGTCCTCCCTGGCAAAAAAGCTCAAAGGCAGGCCCGCCGACTACATGTATTATACCCGCATCAAACTGCCGCTTCCGCACGGGCCGCGCTCGGTGAAATCGCCGGAAGTGCGCATGGCGTACTTTGCCGGACGCGGCGGCGCGGCGGCGGAGCTGTCTTCCGTGGAGTTTATATCGGCGTCCACATTCACCGTGGAGGGGGGCGGGATGAAGCTGATTCTTCCGCCGGTCAAATCATGGACGTTATCGTGGAACCCGGCGCGCAAAGCAATGGATATCCGGGACAACTGGGGGGAAACCGTCATTTCCGGCGCGGACAAGGTTGCGATGCGCCATTTCCCCGATAATCCCGAAAACTGCCTGCTGCTCAAAAACGCCGTTTCCTCCCGCGCCGATATTGATTTGAGCGACCGCGAATTGCGCGGAGAAATATTATTTTCCGCCGGAGAAAACGGTTTCCTGTCCGGCGGCTCTGTCCGGCTTGAGGATTTGCTGCCGGGACTGCTGTCATCCGCCGCGCAGGGCACCCCGCCGGAGACGCTGAAGGCGCTGGCTGTAGCGCTGCGTTCCGAAATCCGGGACAGGCATTACGAGTTCTGCGATTCCCCTGCCTGCGCGGTTTACCGCGGCGCGAACACGGAATCGCCCCGTGTTATGGCCGCAGTGGACGCCACGACGGGTGAAGTGCTGGTTTCCTCGCCGCCGGGAGCTGCCTTCGCGGCGGATTTCCACTCCGTTTGCGGCGGGGAGACGGATTACGGAGTAAAAGACTCCACCTCCGTCATCGCGGATTTGACGCTGCGCGTTTTCTCGGCCCCGCCGGCGGACCTGCTCTGCGCGCCGGAGGACCAAACCAGATGGGCGCAGGCGAAATGGTCCGTCCTGCTGGATACGTCTGAAATATCCAGGCGGCTGGGCAGGGACATCGGAAAATTTCGCGGCGTGGAGATAATAAAACGCAATCAGTACGGGCGTGCGCTGTCCGCGAAATTCACCGGCAGCAAAGGCGAAGCGGCGGTTGACGGGGCGGACAACATCTCCTATGCGCTGTCGGCGGGGACACTGCGCTCGCCGCTGTATATCATCATACCGCTTGAAAAAGGAAAAAAGCTGCTTGTGCGCGGCATCGGCACCGGAAACGGCGGGGGGCTGTGTATTGAAGGCGCGAAAGCGATGGCCAATTCCGGCGCGGACTACAAAACCATTCTGCAGAAATACTTTCCGGGCAACGTTACAATCAAGGAATAGGCTGTTTCGCGGAGGCGGACGGAGCGGCTATGTTTGACAGCTCCGCGCCGGGGTAGTAGTGGGACAGTATTTCCGAAAAACTTTCCCCGGCTTCGGCATGGCCTTTTGCGCCGGTCTGGCAGCAGCCCACGCCGTGCCCCCAGCCGCCGCCGTAGAAGATGAAGCTTTCCGGCATCTTGTCCGGGCCGTAATTGGTTTCCACCACGAAATCCGAGCTTCTGAAAGCGCCGATACCCAGTATTTTGCGTATGGGATAGTCGTTGTCTATGAAGATATCCCCGGTCTGGCCCTGTATGCGCAGCCTGCCCGTATGCCCGGATTCGGAACGTTTCACCGGCACAACCGCCTTAATCCTGCCTATGTTTTTCAGCGCGGCGGCGCGCGCGCGCAAATCCGCCTCGGCGACAAAACGGGTCCAGCGGAACTGCGGGTCGCCGGCCTGGCCGGCGCTCCCGCAGAAAGCGTCCGGCGTGTACTGGAGCAGGCGCACAAAACCATAGGGATAGCCGGGCGTGTCATGCCAGTCCAGATAATCCGAAACCGTCCGCAGATAAGGCGCGGCGGGCCAGCCGGAATAGGTGCCGTCCTGAGTGAAACCGCCGCAGTTGGATGAAAAATATGCCGCTATCGGCCCGCCGCCGCTGGTAAGCGCAAGGCCGCGAGTTTCCAGCACGGCGGCGTTGGTGCGCGGCGTCTCGGCTGAGACGCCGGCATAAACCTGGCAGTGCTGCTCGTCGCAGATGTCATAACTCCAGTCCGCAAATTCCGCCTTTGAATAATGCAGCGCGTAGGTGCGCGCCATAACCGCCTGCGCCTTGAGCGCCCCAAGCGGATAGGAGGCCGGCATCTCCGCCGCCAGCACTCCGGCGGCGTATTCCTCAATATTCAACAGGTTCACGGCGTAGAACCCGTCCCGTTTTTTGCTGAAAATTATTTTCAAATCGCCGCGCAATTCCCTGTCCGCCGCGTTTTCCCAGGCGGTGCCGCTGCCGGAGGCAAGCCCGCGCAGTATCGTGGTATGGGCGTATTTTTCGCTCTGATGAATGGTTATGGAATTTGAAAACCGCGCCGCCACGGTTCCGCTGGAATTTATAAGCTGCGCCGCGCCGCTGCTGGCCGTTACGCTCCAGAACTCCCCGCCCGCGCCCGTGGCCAGTTTTTTGCCGGTTGAGCCGTCCCTGACCGTGAACTGGTTGGCAGGCGAAAAAGAGATGGAACTGACACATACCGGCAAGCCGCTCATGTCCGTGCCAAGCCCCACCCGTATGGACGGCGAGCCGCGCGCTGGAATCAGCCCGATGCGGCTGTGCCGCGCTATTATCTTCGGCGGCAGAATTTGTTCGGGCTTTTTTGTCAGCTTGGGCGCTATTTCCGCCAGCCGCTGCTTCAGGAAGGCATTGCCCGGCTCGGCATTGGAGGCTTTGGTGTAGTTAAGCCATGCCTGGTCATAATCGCCCAGTTCGCGCAGAACCTCGCCGGCGTCGCGCCTGGCTTCAAGGAATTGGGAATCGCTTTTAAGGGTTTCGCTATAACACTTCGCCGCTTCCGTCAGGTTTTTGCGGCTTTCCGCCAGCTTTGCCAGGAAATACCATGCCAGCGCGAAGTTGCGGTCCCGCGCCAAAGCCGCGCGAAAATGTTTTTCGGCGGTTTTGTCATCCCCCAGCCCCAGATATGCGCGGGCGAGATTGACGTGGTCCGCCGGGCGCAGCGGCTCCGGCAGTTTGGCGCGGGTTTCCAGCAGGAAGCGCGCCTTTTCCCAGTTCCGGCGCGAAAGCTCTATGGAAGCGGAATAATCCAGCAGTTCGCTGTTTTCGGGATGCGCGCCAAGCGCCTTGTCCATGAACGCGGCGGCTTTGTCTATATCCCCGGTTTCGCGCGCCACATACGCGGCATTAAGATAGTCAAGGCCGGTTTTGGACGCCTCCGCCAGGCCGCAGTAAAGCTCCGCCGAAGCATAGGGGCAGCTTGAAAAATACAACTCTTCGGCGCCGGAAAGCGCGCAGGCCGGGCTTGCCGCCAGAATAAGGGCAACTATAGCGGACATATTCGCTTTAAGGGTATAATTGTGCCGGTAACTATGTCAAATCCAGAGCTTCCCCAATGGCTTAAGGCGCTTGTGGCGCAAAACAAAGCCGCCCTGCGCTGCGAGGCCGCCCGCGCCGTCTCCGATTCCATAACCGCGAAATCGCTGCGCACCGTCTGCCATGACGCGCTTTGCCCCAACAAGGGCAAATGCTTCAGCGAGGGGGGGGCCACTTTCCTTATACTCGGCGGAATATGCACGCGGGGCTGCCGGTTCTGCGCGGTGGAGCGCGGCGTCCCGCCGCCGCCGGATGAAACGGAGCCTGAAAAAATCGCGGAGGCAATCGCCGGCTGGAAATTGCGCTATGCCGTCATCACCTCCCCCACGCGGGACGATTTGCCCGACGGCGGCGCGGCGCATTTTGCAAAAACCATAACCGCAATCCGCCAGTCCGCGCCGCAATGCCTGGTGGAGCCGCTGATTCCCGATTTCGCCGGGCAAACCGCCCCGCTTGAGACCGTGCTTGCCGCCAAACCCGCCGTGCTGGCGCATAATATGGAAACCGTGCCGCGGCTTTATGCGGAAATACGCAAAGGCGCGGACTATCGCCGCTCGCTTGAGGTAATCAGCAATTCCAAACGTATCGCGCCGGAAATTCCGGCCAAATCCGGCATAATGCTGGGGCTTGGCGAAACCGCCCCGGAAATAGAAGCCGTCCTGCGCGACTTGCGCGCGGCGGGCTGCGATATTCTGACCTTGGGCCAGTACCTCGCCCCGTCCAGAAGCCATGTCCAGCCGGAGCGATACCTTGAACTATCCGAATTCGCCGACTGGGGGAAAAAGGCGGAGGCACTGGGTTTTGCCGCCGTCTCCTCCGGCCCGCTGGTCAGAAGCTCCTACCTCGCCGGCGAGATGTACCGCAAAGCCTGCGGCAATAAACGATAATCTCCCAATCCCGCCGGAGCCGCCCCCGCTTTGATATAATTAATACGGTGAAGCAAATTATGCGATTATGAATGCAAAGCAACACTGCATCTCCTCATTACAGGAAAAGCGCGCGCCAAACGCTGCGCGCATATCCGATTCCGTTCAATCAAACAGAGATGCCATCATTGCCGAACGCCGCTACCGCAAATATCTGAAAACAGGCCGCTTCATCCCGCATGATAAATTCTGGCAAAAAATTTTAGGAGAAGGAGAAATCCCCCATGCCGCGCGTTAAGATCCCGACCAGTTATAGCAAGAAAGAGGTTGAAGCACGGGTTCTTACCGCAATAGGCATTTTATTCAGGCGAGACGCAGTTTTATTGGAAAATCACTGTGAGAGGTCTATTGCCCATAAACTTGCAAGCTACTTGCAGGAACTTTTCCCGGATTATGATGTTGATGCGGAGTATAATCGTCATTCCCTTGACAAGGATAGTATCAAACACTTGAAAGGACAATGTACACACGAAGATTTACGGGAATGCGAGAACTGTAAAAGGTATAGAGGTAATATAAGCGGGAGTATTGATGCGAATGAGAAGAAAAAAGATCTTGTCTATCCTGACATTATTATCCATGTCAGAAACCAACCCAGTAACTTATTGGTTCTTGAAGTAAAAGCTGATGGCGGAGGTTTCGTTAATTCAAAAGATTGCCTTAAACTTATTTTATTCACAAGCAGGAATGAGGATCCGGGGCTTAACTATCAATATAGGCATGGTTTATTTATCGGATTTAATGGAATCAAAGAACCATCATTGACATGGTATGCTGATGGCACGAGGTTCTAATACGAAACAAGTCTGGGTGTCAACAGGAGCGGATTATGAAACTTAGCCAGTATTTTGCGCCTACTTTAAGGGAGGCGCCGCAGGATGCGGACGCGGTTTCGGCCAAGATGATGCTGCGCGCCGGGCTTATACGCAAGCTCTCAAGCGGGATTTACGAATGGCTGCCGCTGGGGCTGCGCGCTTTGCGCAAGGTTGAAAATATCGTCCGTTCCGAGATGGACCGCGCCGGCGGGCTTGAGGTCTGGCTGCCCGTCATTCAGCCAAAGGAGCTTTGGCAGGAAACCGGACGCTGGGACGTCTACGGCGACCTGATGCTGCGCCTGTCCGACCGCAAAAAGGCCGAATTCTGCTTTGCGCCCACCGCCGAGGAGGTCATCACCAACACCGTGCGGCGGGATGTGCGTTCTTACCGGCAGTTGCCGGTGATGCTCTACCAGTTCGGGCTTAAGTTCCGCGACGAGATTCGCCCCCGGTTCGGCGTTATGCGCGCGCGGGAATTTTACATGAAAGACGCCTATTCCTTTCACGCCACCGAAGAGAGCGCAACCGAGTGGTACCAGAAAGTATTCCGCGCTTACGACGAGATTTGCAAACGCTGCGGTTTCAGGTACGCGGCGGTGGAGGCGGATTCGGGGCCTATCGGCGGCAATTTCTCGCACGAGTTTATGGTGCTGGCAGACACGGGCGAGGACAATATAGCCGCCTGCTCCTGCGGCTACGCCGCCAACACGGAAAAGGCCGAAATCGCCAAAGAGGAATTCCCTCCCGCCGCCGGCATGGAGCCGCTCAAAGAGATTCCCACCCCCGGTATGTTCACAGTGGACAATGTGGTCAGCTATTTGCAAGGACAGGAAGAGCGACATATAGTTTGCACAGGTAATGGTACCGTAAGCCGACAAAAGCCGAAAGTCAGCAGCAGAGCCTTAATAAAAGTGGTGCTTTTCATGGCAGATGGGACACCTGTGATGGCGCTTGTTCGTGGAGACAGAGCTGCGAACGAGAATAAAGTTCGCCGCTTTCTAGGTTGTGAAAATCTAGAAAAAGCGACAGATGACATCTATACCAAAATTGCTGGATGTGCTGTGGGCTATATCGGGCCAATGAATCTGCGCGAAAAGGTGAGAATCATCGCCGACTACGAAGTTGCCGGTATCGTCAACGGCATTGCGGGCGCGAACAAGACGGACGCGCATATCGTAAACGTCAACATCGGGCGGGATTATCAGCCGGACAGCTTTGCGGACCTGCGCGTCGCGCAGGAAGGCGACAAATGCCCCCGCTGCGGCAAGCCGATGATTGTAAAACGCGGCATAGAAGTTGGCCACACATTCAAGCTGGGGACAAAATACTCCAGGGCGATGAATGCCGAATTTCTGGACGAGAACCAGCAGACAAAACCCATGATAATGGGCTGCTACGGCATAGGCGTCTCCCGCATAGTGGCCGCCGCGATTGAACAGAATAACGACGAGAACGGCATCATCTGGCCCGCGCCGATTGCGCCTTTTGAATTCAGCCTGATTACCATAGGCGAGGACGCCGCCGTTTCCGCCGCGGCGGAGAGAATCTCCGCGCAAATCCGCGAGGCCGGCATGGAAGCCCTCTGGGACGACAGAGCCGAACGGCCCGGCGTCAAATTCAAGGACGCCGACCTCATGGGAATGCCGTACCGCATTGTCGTCGGGGGAAAAGCCCTCGCCGACGGGGAATGCGAGTTCAAGCGCCGCCGCGACGCCGGCAAAGGCGAACGGTGGAAGCTGGCCGACATTCCGGCAAAACTGGCGGAACTGGCGCGGGAAAAAGCCCCTGCGTGAGGCCGTCTGCGGCCATCTGTGGTTAAAAGCCGGCGTTCCCGCTTTACGGCGGGGAGTTTCAGCCGCAGACGGCCACAGGCAACCTCGTAAAAATAATAAGGGGAAAGTCCGGACAATCTGTGAAAATCTGTGGTCAATCTGTGGATAAAAGGCCGTTATCCCGCGCGGGGTTCTGGCTGCCGGTTTTTATTTTCGCGGCGGCATTCGCGGTTTTCTCGCCGGCATTGACGGGCGGCTTCCTCAATTGGGACGACGAGTATAATTTCATAGCAAACCAGTCCTGGCGCGGGTTTTCAGCCGAAAACATGCGCTGGGTTTTCACCACCTTCCACGCGGCGCATTATATTCCGCTGACATGGCTTACCTTCGCGGCGGATTACACGTTGTGGGGGCTTAATCCGTTCGGCTATCACCTGACCGGGCTGATTCTGCATTCGCTGAATGCGGTTCTGGCATTTTTGCTGCTGACGGAGCTGTTCCGCAAAGCCGGTGCGGAAAAGCCGGAAATTTCCGCCTTATGGGGCGCGCTGTTTTTCGCGCTTCATCCGCTGCGGACCGAGGCCGTCTGCTGGCTTACCGCGCGGCGGGAACTTACCGGCGGTTTGTTCACCCTGCTTGCCGCGCTGCTTTATGTGAAAGAAAAGCGCGCCTGGTCGCTGCTTTCTTTTTTCGCGGCGGTATTGTGCCGGGAAAGCGAAGCCGCGCTTTTTCCCGTCCTTTTTATTCTGGACATATATCCGCTCCGGCGGCTGACCTGGCGTTTTTGGAGCTGGCACGGGCCGCAGTGCCGCGCCGCGCTGGCGGAAAAAATCCCGTTTTTAGCCGTCGCGGCGTTCGGCGCGGCCATGGCGGTTGCGGCGACGCAAAGCGCGGGCAGGCTGTCCTCCGGCGCGGACGCGGCGTTTGGCGCAAAAGCCGCGCAGGCCATTGCCGGACTGGCATTATATCTCAGGAAAACTTTTGTTCCGACGGGGCTGTCTCCTGTTTATGAAATGCCGCCGGATTTCGGGCTTCATAATGCGGGGGGGGATATAGCGGTTATCAGCGCGGTCATTGCGGCGGCGGCCTGGTCCGGTCGGAAATTCCCGGCGGTATGGCCCGCGCTGGCGGTTTACGCGGCGTTTATTTTCCCGACGCTGGGATTTGCGCGCACCATATCATACGGCTATGACAGATTCAGCTATCTGTCCTGCCTGGGCTTTGCCGCTTTGTTCGGGCTGGCGTTTCGCGGACGCGTTGCCGCGCTGCTCGTCTGCGCGCTGGCGGCGTTGTCGTTCATGCAATCGCGGCATTGGGCTGACTCGCTTTCGCTGTGGGAACATGCGATGGCGGTAAAAGCAGGCCCGGTCGCGCTGCAAAACCGGGGACAGGCTTATCTGTCGCTGAAAAAATACGATTTGGCCCTTGCCGATATTGAGGCCGCGCTTGCCGTGCATCCGTCGGATTCCGAGCTTTGGCGCAATGCGGGCGCGACACGGCTGGAAATGCGCGACTATGACGCCGCGCTGGACGCATTCTCCCGCGCGCAGCGGCTTGAGCCTGGCAGCTATGAAGCCGCCTACGGCGCGGCGCTGGCATTGCAGTTTTCCGGCAGGACCGGCCAGGCGCTTAAGCAGTTTGAAAACAGCTTGGCCAATGCGCGCTCCGCGGAACAGCGATATATGGTCTATTCCGGGCGCGGCGCGCTTTATTTCCAGGTTAAGAATTACGCCGGGGCCGAGGCAGAGTTCTCCCGCGCCGCCGCCATAATGCCCGCAAACCCTCAGGCCCGTGGAAATCTTGAGGCGGCACGCATAGAGTCTGCCTTAAAAAATAAGGCAGGCGCGGAGGGGTCTGGTTCCACGCCTGCCGAACGTCCCTCGGGAAGGATTACGCCGGGGCCGAGGCGGAGTTTTCCCGCGCCGCCGCCATAATGCCCGCAAACCCTAAGGCCCGTAGAAATCTTGAGGCGGCACGCATAGAGTCTGCCTTAAAAAATAAGGCAGGCGCGGAGGGGTCTGATTCCGCGCCCGCCGGACGTCCCTCGGGGGGACGCAGAACCTACCCCTCTTTGTCTCCAGAGCCAGCCTTGACGCGGGACCATTTCCGCACAATCGCAAGCAGAGTCTGGCTGCGCACCGGCTTGGTGATGTAATCATCCATGCCGTTTTTGCGGCAGTATTCCATGGCATGGGTGGTGGCGTCCGCCGTAAGCGCGATTATGGGTGTGCGGGGCCGCCCGCCTTCCCTTTCCCTGCGCCGTATTTCCACCGCCGCGCGGGAGCCGTCCATCACCGGCATGTGTATATCCATCAGAATTACGTCGTAATCGTTCTGCCGGGCCAGCTCAACGCCGATTAGGCCGTTGACGGCGTCATCCACGATATAGCCCGCTTTTGTCAGCATGGTCTTGGTAAGAGAGAGGTTTATCTTGTTGTCCTCCACCACCAGCACCCGTCCCTTGCCGCAGGAGCCGGGGCATGGCGGCGCGGGGGGCGCGTCTGTTACGCCCGGAACCTCAACAGGGGAGTAGGGCAGCAGTATATGGAAAGTGGAGCCAACGTCTTTTTTAGACTCCACCCACAGCTTGCCGCCGGCCATGTCCACCAGCGATTTGGTTATTGACAGCCCAAGCCCCATCCCGCCGTAAACGCGGGTATAGGAACCGTCCGCCTGGCTGAAGCGCCCGAAGGATTTTGAGACGTCCTCTTCCGACATTCCTATGCCGGTGTCGGAAACCTCAAGGTAAAGCCCCGCCTCGCTCACCACCGGCGAGGTGGAGGCGGCAAAAACCCGCACCGCGCCGGCATCGGTGAATTTTATGGCGTTGGCGACCAGGTTTACCAGTATCTGGCGGACTATGCCGGCGTCGCCGCACATCTCCTCGGCCAGCGCGCCGGAGGCGGAGCATTCAAAACGCAGGCCCTTGGCCGCCGCGCGCGGGCTAAACATCCTGCACGCCGCCGTTACCACCTCGCGCGGGCAGAAGCAGGTTTTGCGCAGCTTGCGCCCCCCGGATTCTATTTCCGAAAAGTCCAGTATGTCGTTTGTGATTTCAAGCAGATGCTGCGCCGCCTCCGCTATGGCGGAGGTGAACTCCTTCTGCTCCGCCGTCTGGCCCGATTCCAGCAGCAGGTCGGCCATGCCGGTTATGGCGTTTAGCGGGGTTCGGATTTCGTGGCTCATGTTGGCGATAAACTCGGTCTTGGCCTTTCCGGCAGCCTCGGCGCAGTCGCGGGCCTTTACAAGCTCGTCCTCCAGCCGTTTGCGGTCGGTTATATCGCGCGCGACGCACATCGTCGCGCTGCCGCCCATGTACGGGATGCGGGAGGCGCTTACCTCCACCAGCACGCGGCTGCCGTCCTTGTGCAGCAGGCTCAGCTCGGCCAGGGCGGGCTTGTCCGCCAGGGATTCCAGAAACGCAGCCGCCACGGGCTGCGACTCCGGCGCGATGCAGCCCAGATACTGCCTGCCTATCATATTCTCGCCGCCGCAGCCCACCATCTCCGCGCCGGCCTGGTTTACAAAAGCTATTTTCCCGTCCACGGAAATGCACACGCCCTCACGCGCGTTTTCCACCAGGGCGGAGTATTTCCGCTCGTTTTCCCGCATGCTTTCGTCAAAGGTGCGGCGCGCGGTTATATCCTCGCTTATGCCGGAGAGCATGGTTACCATGTTGCCGCTGTTCAGTATGGGCGAGATTATTGTGCGTATCCATTTCACGTTGCCCGTGCCGGTGATTATGCGGTATTCCTGCTCCAGCGGCTCCGGCCAGGCCTGCGAGAGCGCGCCCAGCACCCGCTGCCTGTCCTGAGGATGAATGAAATCCGCAAGGTTTTTTCCGGCGCGCAAAAATTCCTGCGCGGGCGTTTCGTATATTTTTTCAAACGCCGGATTGATGAATATGATGCTTTTCATGCCGGGCGAGGCGAACCAGAACACCACCGGCAGGCTTTGCGCCAGCCAGTTGAGCTTGCGCTCGCTGTCAAACAGGCATTCCTCCGTCTTTGCGGAGGCGCCGGCATCGCGCGCTATCACAAAAAATGCCCTGTTCCCGCCCCATCGGCTGTAAACCACTGAAGCATCCGCGGTCACGTTTCCGTTCTCCCGCGTCCGCAATGTTATGCGGCAGCGCACGAAGCGGCTCAGCCGGGCCTGCTCCAGAATCATCTCCGCCGTTGACGCCGCCGGAAACCGGGCAATGCGGGCGATTTCAATGCACTCCAAATCGTGGCGGGCAAAACCCAGCTTTGTCTCCGTCGCAGGATTCATGGTGATTATTTTGCCTTCGTTAGAAAGGACTAGCACGCAATCATCCAGAGAGTCAAAAAAGGCCTGAAGATTTTCATTGGAGCGCGACAATTCCTCTTTTGCGCGGCGCAGACGCGCCGTCTCGTCCTCTAGACGACGGGCTGTCTCGGCAAGTTCGGTTATTTTTTTGGTGGAATCATCACAACCACGCGCCTTAGGCGCGCACTGCACGCTAAACCTGCGGAAAAGCATCCCCAGAAATGACATAGTTTTTTTACCACAATCTATCTAACCTATATTATATGGTTTTTGTAGTCTTTTTCAATGCCTTTTTTGGCGGAGAGCTATTTTGTAGGATGAGACATGCATATCTTTCAGGTGTTGTTGCTCTGCCACGCGGTTTTCGCCTTCGGAGATTTCAAGCCGTTTGTTACGTCCGCTTCCGTCAAGCAGCAGGCGGCGGAGATGGATTTCTGCAAAATCGGCAGGACGGTGGCCATCGTCGGCTACTGCGGCGGGGGAAGGGACAAATCGGCCTCGGTAATTTCGCCCAAGGCATGCCTGGATGTGATAAACCCGCTGAAAGAAGCGTTCCGCTCGCTTTATCCCGCAGCAAAACTGGATGTTTACGAAAAGTTGTCCCCAAAAGAAGCCGCGGCCGCCATAGCGGGGCGGGACGTTTTCGGTTTCATTCTGATAGGGGCCGGAGGCCCTGACGGCAAATTTGTGCTTGACCAGTCCGGCTCCGCCATATATCCCGAACCAGGCGACTGCCCGGGGCAGCATGTCGATTTTTTTGCGGGTTTTTTCTCGCACAGCAAGTACTCGCGCGTCCAGCCCGCTCCATCATACGACAAGGCGCAGGTCATCAGCCGGTTCGAGACGCCGCCCCCGGCGAAATATGTTAAGGACTCCTGGCCCCGCACATGCCGGACGGATATGGCATTCGTCTATCCCACCGCCACATTCGCCGGCAGGATGGGAACGGATACGGAAACTTTCATAAAAACGCTTTCGGACGCCAGGCAAGCGCAGATGCTCAAAGCCCTCAAAGCCGCCTGCGCGCGCTGCGGCAGGCAACAGCAAACGGAAGAGGGGGAATTGTCAAAAATCTGCCCGCCGGCCTCCGACATTTGCCGGACCATGCTCATAGCTGGCGAGGACAGCCCCGTGGTGGAGCGCAATTTCTGCCGGTGGATATACGACGCGCAGTATGAGGAGGCTAAATGAAAGTTGTCGCATTCAACGGAAGCGCAAGAAGAGACGGCAACACCGCCGCGCTGATACGCCATGTATTTGCGGAGCTGGAGAAAGAGGGCATAGAAACCGAGATGATACAGCTGGCGGGCCGCAATATCACGGGCTGCGCGGCCTGTTACAAATGTTTTGAGACGAAAAACCGCCGCTGCGCGCTGGGCGGAGAGATGAACGAATTCATCGCAAAAATGGAGGAGGCGGATGCAATCATACTCGCCTCGCCGACGTATTTCGCGGACATCACCCCGTCTATAAAAGCGCTGATGGAGAGGGCCGGGTTTGTGGCGCGGGCCAACGGCAACATGTTCCGGCGCAAAGCCGGCGCGGCGGTGGTGTCCGTGCGCCGCGGCGGGGCGATACACGCCTTTGATTCGCTGAATCACTTCTTCACCATAGAGGAGATGGTAGTGGTAGGTTCCAACTACTGGAACGCCGGCATGGGGCTGGAACCGGGCGAAGTGGAAAAAGACGCCGAAGGCGTGGAAACGATGCGTGTTCTTGGCCGCAATATGGCCTGGCTGCTAAAAAAAATCTCCGGGTAAACCGCAGTGAATGATGACGGCGGCTGGCGCGTCGCGCCAGCCGCCGTCATCATTGTGTTTGCGTATGTTCTAATCGCTAAGCCACCAGGAAGTGGGGCTGGAATCCCCGTAATCCACCACGAAACCGCGCGAGGAGCCTATCGCATAGCCGCCGGTTACCGCATGCCCGTTCACCTTTTCCGCTGAACGGTTGGACGAGGCCCAGCGGTACATCAGGTCCGGGTCAAAGAAATGAAGCACGCGGTACGGGCCGTCCGGCCTCACGCTCCAGTCATACAATCCCAATGTATCTAGGACGGACTGCTCACTGGGCGCGCGGGTGTGAAGAAGGCGTTTTGGGATGTAGAAAGTCCGGCTCCAGTCATCATCGTATTCCGTAACGCCGGCCACGCGCAGCACGGCCGCCGCCAGATTGGCACAGCACGCGCCCTCCTTATGAAGCGGGCGCTGGTTTATGCCGAAGCGGGTATAGACCTTCTCGCTTTCATAGGCTTTCACGAAACGCACGGCCTCCGCGCAGGATTGCGGTGAAACCAGGAATGTGGCAAAGGCAACCCTGTCCTTCATCTTTGAAACCTCGCCGAAGTCCGCCTCCACCTGCTCGCGGGTTTGCATTATGCCCGGGACATGCCCGAAAAACACATTGTAGCCCATGTTGCTCCACCACATGGAGAGATACGACTTTGAGTTGCTGGCGTCGGTCTGTCCGGTAACAACCGTTGTCCTGCCGGAATCGGAAACGCAGCCTATCTCAAACGCCACGTGGCCGACGGAATGGTCATCGCCCATCGCATTGGAAAAGTAACTCCTGAACATGGAGGTGGCGCTGCTCCAGTCCATATCCTTGGGCGAGCGGAGTATATTGAGCGTTATGTAATTCTTTTTCTGGCGGTAAGTTCTCTCCGCCGCCCTGGAGAATTTTTTCGCATACCGCTTTTCACGGTCCGCTTTTTCTTCCGGGGTCTGCCCGCCTGACAGGCGCGTTTCTTCCGGCCTTTCCGCAGGCACAGGGATGGGAACCGATATCTCCAGCGCGGCGTCCGGCAGCGCCGGAATTCCCCCAGCTCCGGCTGAATCGCGTGCCGGCAGGCATAAAGCCGACGCAAGCAGCAGCGCGCCAAACACAGGTTTTACGCCGGAAAAACCGGAAAGACTGCGCCAGTCTGGGAACACAATCGAGTTCGCTGAATTGTTCATTCGCTCTCCCATGCGTTTGCCTAGAATAACCGCCGCATAAATTATTCAAAATCAGCGCCTGCCGCGAATGAGCCAAAGGACCCATCCCGTTCCGTCCGGGTTGAGGGCGCGATACATAGTTCTGATTCGCCGGGCACATTTCAGCAGCTATAACTTATCAGCCAGTTTGAGAAAAAGTTGCAGCTAGTTTGAGAATTTTCGCCGTTGGTCCCGCGCCCATGCGCGCGAAGCAATTTGTTGTTGTGATTTCTTTTTTTGCTCCTTTTTTTCTTTGTTGACACTGTGGATACTGTGGATAACTTTAGCGGTCCCTGCCGGCAAGATGGCAGGGACCGCTTATTTTCATGGTTGAGTGGGCCAAACAGGCTTCGTCGGGTCGCACGTGGCAGGGAAATCACGCAATGCCTGGCGGTAGGCATTCCAAGCCGTTTTTTGCTTGGGATTAAGCGGCACATCGCTAACCTGCGTCCAGTCGCATGCGCTCAATAAACCATTGCGGCGGGTACGGATGGCCGCCAGAGCGAGAACTGCTGAAAATTTCCAGGAAGCGCCATCCCAACTGTGGGACTCGCTCGGACGCGGCGCTGTTGTAAATTCGTAAGGAACAACGCCGATTGACGCCATCACCACAGGGATACCGTCGCTTTTGCGGTAGAACTTCTGTCCGCGTAAGTCCGGTTGCAGCGTCCAGGCGCCATCCTTGAATACGGCAACCTGCTGCGTACCCGGCGGTGGCGGAACCTGCTCAGTGGCATCTGCCGGTATGAGATATTTCCCCGGTTCCAACGGCGACGCGTCGGCGGTGGATGCAAACAAAAACTCTCCGGTCCTGGGACTGTAGTTGTAGATTCGCATAGTGTCTCCTTAATACTTTATCCAGAACATGCAGGCCGCGTTCATCATGCGCGTCTCGGCAGCGATGCGGGGTGTTCCATGTGTGCCGTCAGTCATGGCAGCCTCTGCCTTGCTGGTATCCGCAGCGTGATTCCACGTATAGGAGGCGGGGTCGCCAGCGTATTGTACGCTATAGGTACTGCCAGACTGGTCAAGAGGCGACGTCAGATGATGGAAGTGTCCCTGAAAAGCGTCATCCTGTTTTGAGCCGAAAACGCGGGCAGCGTCTATGCCCGCTCCGTCGTCCCAGTTGCGCAAAACAAGCGCGCGCCAGTCAAATATCTGGAAGGTGGTGCTTCCGTCGCCGAATCCGAGTCCCGGCGCCCACACCCAGCAGGTATGCGAGCCGGACTGCGAGCCGCTGGTAACCACCGCCGCCCCGCCTGGCGATGCTGACACCTCAAAGGCGTCCGCTGAAAAGCCGTCGGCAATCACATAATACACAGTTCCCGCCGCAAGTCCGGTCGGGAGGCTGCCGTTGGTCGTAAAGCGCACGTTGTCGCCTATGGAAAGGCCATGCGCCGGCGCGGAAATAACCGCAGGCGACGCTATGGATATTGTGGCCGCAAACGTCGGCACCAGTTTCTGAAAAAGCGCCGCGTATGCGCTGCGTGAAAGCGTCGCGCCGTTGAGCTTGATGAACCCCGGACGTGCGGCCCTGCTCGCGCTGAACACAATATCTCCCACCTGCGCGGCCTCCCCCGCAAGATTTACCGGCTGGAAAGCGACCCCGTCGTAAACCACGCAAATAACCGCGCCGGCGGCTATATCGCCCGGCGACATTTCCGTAACGCCATTTTTTTTGATAGCAACCGCGCCCAGACCGTTGACATTAAGCGTCGCGGGTCCGGTATTGGCGCTGGCCGCCTTAAACCATATCGGGAATCCGGCCACATATTCCGGCAGCGCGGGCGACAGCGCGACCGCGTATGCGTTATTAGCCCCTGAATCCTCCGCATAGTCCAGCGCGCCGTCCCCGTCAACATCCCGGCCCAGATGCCGCTGGTTATTGAGGGCGGTCAGTAACGCCGCCCTTATTACCGTCCCCGCGATTCCGCCCTGCGGGTTTGCGTCCACAAATACCGTTTTTGCCATTATGCTTCCTCCCCGTCGTAGACATAGTTTACCAGCGTATGCGCCGGCTTCAGCTTCTCAAAAAGAACCTCCACCTCAGCCGCCGGATACGACAATGCTTCCCCGCAGCGCGCGACGCCGCACCGCGCGAATTCGCCTACTTGCGTAAGCCCGCGCACCGTCCACATCCAGCGTATTTCCGGCGCGCCTAGTATGTCGCCGCACCGCGCACCGCCGCATATCATGGGGACATATTCGTCTATGGTTATCGCCTGCCCCAGCATTGCGGCGAGGTCTACGAAATATTGACGGCTCAATCCGCCTATTGCCGTCATTTTTCTTACAACCTCGGCCCGACGTCTGGCCAGCGTCGCGTCTGCGGCTGGCGTGATGCCATAACGCTGTTCCCAGTCGCCGATGGTTTTAATCGCGCGGTCGGGCAGTATCTCATTAAGAAAGTCATCAGCGGCGGCGGATGCGTGGTCCAGCTCCGCGCCCTGCGCCGCGACGAGCTTGTCGTAATCCCCGCCTAACGGCAGCGGCGTCAGCAGTTTCAGGACATCGGCATTATTCACGGCGCCCCCCTTGAATAAACCCCTATCCACGCGCCCGCCGCCGTTCCGGTGGCGACATAAATATCAAACGCGCTGTCAGAAGACTGCACCCTGCACGTCGCCGCCGGCGAGGCCGAATACGACGCGCAGGCCATGTTTCTTATGTCGGCGTGGGTAGCCGCGCCGTAATCAACGGTTCCCTTTATTGTCATGCTGGCCGTGAAAGTCTGCGTCGCGCCCCAGGTGTGCGCGGTTGAGTAATGCTCCGCCGCTATCGTAGGATTAGGATAGGTTCCCGCCAGTTCGCCCGCCGCCTCGCCGCCGGAAAGTATCACGCCCGTCAACCCCGCCCCGCTGCCCGAAAATGCCGTCGCCGTTACGGTCCCCGCAACCTGCAGCGCGGTGGACGGGGAAAGTGTCCCGATGCCGACTTTCCCGTTCCCAAGCAGCGTCATCAGTGGCGCCATTGTCCCTGCGTTGGTGTAATCGTAAAATCTCATTCCGCCGATAGAACCGGCGCCGCGGTTGGCTATTATATCCACTTCACCGCCGCCGCCGGAAAAATTCCAGCCTATCGCCGCCTTCCCGGTATTGGCTAACGGCGACAAAAGCGCGTCCGTGTACAAATTCAAACCGCCCAGGGCCGGAAGTCCCGACACATTCAGGGTAAGTCCGGCCACGGGTGTGGTGCCAATGCCGACATTGCCGGTGAAAGCCTGCGCCGCGCTCCACGTATGCGCGGCGGTTTGCGCCGTCGCCAGCGCCGGATTGGGATAGGTGCCGCTCAAGTCCCCCGCCGCCGCTCCGCCGGAGGCGTTGATTGAGCCGACCGTGAGCGCGCCGGAAATATTGCCGGTTCCCTGCACATCCAGATTGAATTGCGGAGTCCCGGTGCTGATTCCAACCCTGCCGCCGTCCGTTGCCGTGAACAGGTAGGCGCCTGTTTTTTTAACGCTCAAAAGCCTGTTGTTGCCGCTGGAGTGCGGAAAGTCCACCAAAAGCCCGGAATCCGCATTCCCGCCGCCGTCTGCCGAGCCGTACGGCTGGATGCGAACTATGGGATTGTTTCTGTTGGTGTCCCCTCCAATCAGAACGGATTGACCGGAGTTTATTGAAGTCGTGGAAAGACTGACCAGGCTTTGCATGTTGATGTTGCCTGAAAACGTCTGCGTCGCGGACCATGTGTGCGCGCTGCCCTGTGTCGTTGCCAGTGCAGGATTTGGGTAAGTCCCGGACAACTCGCCCGCCGCCGCGCCGGAGGGCGCCACGCCCGTAAGTCCGGCCCCGTTGCCGGAGAACGCCGTCGCCGTTACCGTCCCCACAACCTGCAAAGCCGTTGAGGGATTGTTTGTGCCTATCCCCACATTTCCCCCCGCCAGAATCCTCATGCGTTCTGTGTTTGTCGTCAAGAAAAGCAACGGCGCGGCGCTAACCTCCGAGATAAACCCTGCATCCTCGGAGCCGCTGCCCTTCTGCCCTATTCCCAGCTTATGCCCCAAATCGTTGACCATCGTCCAGCCGGCGTTGTACCCGCTTTGCGGCTGAGTCAGCGTGGCTGGCTCATAACCGGCGAATGCGCCGGCATTTATCACAACCGGCACGGTCGGGTCCGCCACCGTTCCGATGCCGATTCGCGTAAACGACGGCGTCGGAGAAGTCGCGCCGGTGGCGGCGTTTATCATTGTGCCGGTCAGAACGTCCCACTGGTCGGACCATGCCGTCAGGGGCATGGATGTTCCATGCCGCATCGGCTTGTCAGTCGGATAAATCGTCGTATAAGCCGGCGTTGTCCAAGTCTGGAAATCTCCGGCGAGATTGTCGGCATACATAACGCCATAGCTGCCGGTGCAGCCCACTGGCGCATCGTAATATATCCGGTACCCGTTCCCGACTGGCACGACAGATTCGCCTTCTTTTCCCGTCCCGAACCCAGCCCAGTCGCCGTCTTTAACGGGATAGTATGGTCCCGTGATTGCTGTTGCTGTGGAATAGATTATCCCGTCGTTGGGCGTCATACGCCGGGTCCACAAATAATAATATGGAGATTTATAAAGAACATACGGGTCTATGAACACATTTCCGCCTGCTGCCAAAACAAGAACAGGGGAACTCCACGTTGAAAAGTCAGCGGCGGTCGGATGGGTTTCATAGATGCTGTAAGTATTGTCGGCGGTCGTCGTTGAGACTGCCACGAGTATGTGTACAGCGCTCAATCCTGTATCATTTGTGTCATTATAAAACTCTGGCGCAATCGCCTTGTGAATGCCCGTTATCGGTAGCGGGATGTCCGCTTTGGCCGTCCAGTTCAGCAGGTCGGTGGAGTAGATAAGACCGAGCGTTGTCGGCGTAGCCGCACATCCGCGCGCCTTTGTATACGTCGCATAAAATTTATTATCGGTATGTTTCATAATTGACGGGTCCCGCAGGCCAGTGCTTGCGCGGAACACCGGCGTTGACAAGACAACAGCCCAGGTGCTTCCGTCCACGCTGTAGTTTATATACATGCTTTCGTCGTCGGAGCGGAATGCCGCCATTATGTAAGTGCTTGTGCCGATAAACACGCCGCCGCTAAAAATCTGCGGCGCGGTCCACGTGTGCGCGCCCGTCTGCGTGGCGGCCAGCGCTGGGTTTGGATACGTTCCGGTAAGGTCGCCTCCGGCTCCGCCGGAAACCCCAATCGCGCGCCACTGCGAGCCGCCTGGTCCTGTGGCAATATAGACATTGTAATCGGTAGCCGGCGCGGGTCCCATTGTCGCCACCAGGCAGGTGTTCGTGCCGCCGGCGTACAAGTGATTCCCGTAATTCCACGACGTGCATTGCAGATTTTGCACTTCCGCTTGCCGGACTGTTCCCAAAAATGTCAATTTGCCGTAATAATCCCCGCCCGGATAATTTTGCGTCGGGCCGACCGACAAATCCAAAGCGGTGCCGGTTGATGTGCCGATGTTATTGCCCCAGATGTAACCAATCCCGGCTTGCATGCTTATGGGCGAACTGGTGTCATATCCTCCAAGCGTAAACATCGCGTCGCTGTTCGGCATGGCCATTCGTCCCCATACCGCCGCCGAGCTAGTCAACGTCTGATACGCACCCCACGTATGCGCCCCTGCTTGCGTGGTCGCTAACGTCGGATTCGGGTATGTGCCGGCCAGTTCACCCGCCGCGCTGCCGGACGGAGCCACACCGCTTATCGTAACATTGGTCGCCGTCGTAACCCGCCCCTTCGTGTCCACTGTAATCCGTGCGACCTGCGTCGCGCTGCCGTATGTCCCGCTTGTTACGCCGCTGGCGGCCAGCGCCGGGTTCGGATACGTCCCGCTCAAATCCCCAGCCGCGCTGGTCGTCGTGTAAATGCCGTTTGTTACAGTGGCCGCGTTGCCGGTGATACTGCCGGCTATGGAATTGCTGAACGTCTGCGTCGCGCCCCAGGTGTGCGCGCTGGAGTAATGCGCCGCCGCTATCGTCGGGTTCGGATACGTGCCGGCCAGTTCGCCAGCCGCAGTCCCGGCAGGAGCTACGCCGCTGATGGTTACATTTGTCGCCGCCGTAACGCGGCCTTTGGCGTCAACCGTAATTTGCGCAACCTGCGTCGCGCCGCCATAGCTCCCACTGGTGACACCGCTGGCGGCCAGCGCGGGGTTTGGATACGTCCCGCTCAAATCGCCAGCCGCGCTGGTCGTCGTGTAAATGCCGTTGGTTACTGTGGCCGCGTTGCCGGTGATACTGCCTGCGATGGAATTGCTGAAGGTCTGCGTCGCGCCCCATGTGTGCGAGGCGGAATAATGCGCCGCCGCTATCGTCGGATTCGGATATGTGCCGGCCAGTTCGCCAGCCGCAGTTCCGGCAGGAGCTACGCCACTGATGGTCACATTCGTGGCCGTCATAACCCGCCCCTTCGCGTCCACGGTAAATTGCGCAACCTGCGTCGCGCCGCCGTAGCTGCCGCTTGTAACCCCGCTGGCGGCCAGCGCGGGGTTCGGGTAGGTACCGCTCAAATCCCCCGCCGCCGTCGTGGTCGTGTAAATACCGTTTGTTACAGTGGCCGCGTTGCCGGTGATACTGCCGGCTATGGAATTGCTGAAGGTCTGCGTCGCGCCCCAGGTGTGCGCGGCGGAGTAATGCGCCGCCGCTATCGTCGGGTTCGGATATGTGCCAGCCAGTTCGCCCGCTGCAGTTCCGGCAGGAGCTACGCCGCTGATGGTTACATTTGTCGCCGCCGTAACGCGGCCTTTCGCGTCAACAACAATCTGCGCAACCTGCGTTGCGCCGCCGTAGCTGCCGCTTGTAACCCCGCTGGCGGCCAGCGCGGGGTTCGGGTAGGTACCGCTCAAATCCCCCGCTGCCGCAGTGGTGGTATAAAGCCCGTTGGTGACGGTGGCCGCGTTGCCTGTGATGCTGCCGACTATGGAATTGCTGAATGTCTGCGTTGCGCCCCAGGTGTGCGCGGCTGAGTAATGAGAGGCTGTTATCGTCGGGTTCGGATATGTGCCGGTCAGCTCGCCAGCCGCAGCCCCGGCAGGAGCCACTCCGCTGATGGCAATATTCGTGGCCGCAGTAACCCGCCCCTTCGCGTCAACAACAATCTGCGCAACCTGCGTCGCGCCGCCGTATGTGCCGCTCATTACCCCACTGGCCGCCAGCGCCGGATTCGGATAGGTACCGGCCAAATCGCCCGCTGCGCTGGTCGTCGTGTAAACGCCGTTGGTTACGGTCGCCGCGTTCCCCGTAATGCTGCCGGCTATGGAATTGCTGAATGTCTGCGTCGCGCCCCATGTGTGCGCGGCTGAGTAATGCGCCGCCGCTATCGTCGGGTTCGGATATGTGCCGGCCAGTTCGCCCGCCGCAGTTCCGGCAGGAGCTACGCCGCTGATGGTAACATTCGTAGCTGTAGTAACCCGCCCTTTCGCGTCAACAACAATCTGCGCAACCTGTGTCGCGCCGCCGTAGCTGCCGCTTGTAACCCCGCTAGCGGCCAGCGCGGGGTTCGGATACGTCCCGTTCAAATCCCCCGCCGCCGTCGTGGTAGTGTATACGCCATTGGTCACGGTCGCCGCGTTCCCGGTTATGCTGCCGGCGATGGAATTGCTGAAGGTCTGCGTTGCGCCCCAGGTGTGTGCGGTTGAGTAATGCGAGGCCGCTATCGCCGGGTTCGGATATGTGCCGGCCAGTTCGCCCGCCGCAGTCCCGGCAGGAGCTACGCCGCTGATGGTCACATTCGTCGCCGCCGTAACCCGGCCTTTCGCGTCCACCGTGAATTGCGCAACCTGCGTCGCTCCGCCGTATGTTCCGCTCGTTACCCCGCTCGTCTTAAGCGTCGGATTCGGGTATGTTCCCGTCAAATCCCCAGCCGCGCTGGTAGTCGTGTAAATGCCGTTTGTTACCGTCGCCGCGTTGCCGGTTATGTTGCCGACTATGGTTTGCAGGAACGTGTTTATCCCAGTCCAAGTCTGCGTTGACCGCAGCACGCCCACCCGTGATAAATATGCCCCGTCCCCGACAAACGCCGCCGCGGTAACCGAGCTTGCCGCCACAATCGGCCCCTGCACGGTGGCCGAGGATTTTAACGTGATACCCTCCGCCGTTATTCTGCCCCCGTTGCCCTGCAAAATTATGGTCGGCGTCGTCGCCGTCGCGGTGGACGCCGACAGCACTATTTGCCCCGCCAGCGTCATGGACGCCTTCCCCGTCGTTGTAGACGCGGTTACCCCGTAATACGCCGACTGCGCCCTCGCCGCCGTGGCCGCCAGCGCGGCCACCGCCGCTGAAATCATTATTTTCTTAAGCATTATCCAATCTCCTCCGTGATGGCGGCGCCGCCGCCGATGACTACAAACCCGCCGTCCCCGACCGTTATATCGCCCATGTAGACCATCACCTGCTTGGTGTTGGTGCAGATAGCGATAAACGGCACAGCCGGCGCAGCCGCCGCTATGCTCCGCAGCGCGGCCAGCGTTCCGGTTATTATCTGCGCCATTGCCTGCGGCGGGATGACGGGCGGGTTTCCCTCGTCCGGCGTCGGCGTTATCAAATTGGTGTTGACCGTAACCGCCCTGGCGCGGATTACCTGATAGGGCGTGGCGGCCACATTGGCATACGGCATGGAGCAAACCGCGTCGTCGGCTCCGTTGGTCAGCGCCAGCGACGCCAGCGACGCAATCGTCAGCGTCCCGCCGATAGTCATGCCGTTTAGCAGCGCTGTTACATCCAGTCCCAGCGCGTTCCAGTCAACCGGTCCCGGCGCGGTCATTGTTACGTCCTGCATGATGATTTGCGCTTTTACGACGCGGAACGTTCCCGCCGTAACGGGCCGCCGCGCGTCTATATAGGCGTAAACCGCCGCGACCAGCGCGTCGCCCGGCGTCTCGCTTCCGGTGGCGGCGGCGTCGGCCAGAATCACCACGTCCACCGTTCCCGCTCCCTGCGGCGCCGGCACGCACCTGGCAGCCGCCACTCCGTCCACTTCTTTCGCCCAAGTCTCGTAATCGTTCGCGTTTCCTCCGGCGGGTGGCTGCTGCTCGCGCGCTTCCAGCCGCGCCAGCAGTTCCGCGTCGGTCTCGTCCGGCTCGCGGAAAATTCTGTAAATCGCGCAATGCCGCTCTAGCAGCGCGCTGGACGCGCTGGCCGGAAAAATCTGCTTCGCGTTGTTATCAAGCTTGTTCTGCAATCCCCATTCCGCGCTGGCCAGCGCGGCGGCGTTGGCGTACAGCACGCTCCCCTGCGTCACGTCGGCGTCGGGGCAATTGTTTTTTATGTCCTTCAATATCCGCGTAAAAATAGCGTCAAAAGTCTCTGCCATTATGCGACCTCCGCGAAATTGGAGTATTTAAGCGTCGCGCCGCCCCGCGCGGTCGCGGTTACGGTATAGTTGATTCTGCCCGCCCCTATTTCGGTTGTAACGATTACCTTCGTCAGCTTCCCGCTGTCCGTCAGCCATTTCAAAGCGGCCTGAATGTAGCTCCCGACCAACTGCGCCGTCGCCGCCGTCGCCTTCTCGCGGCGCAGTGTCCCCAACTCGCTGCCGAAGGCCGGGTTCAGCCACCAGCTCCCGCGCCGCACGGCCAGGCTTATATGGATGTTGTTTGCCAGCGTCGTCTCGGCGGCGCTCAAATCCATATCGCCCTGCCCGTTCTGTATTCCCAGTTTGAAATCCGCCATAATCTCACATCCCCGGCGCGGCGGGGCCGGTGGCGCCGCCCTGCGGGTCCGTATGCGTATGCTGATTGTATTTGTCGCGCATCGCCGCCATGCTGCCGGCGCCGTCGGACACATCGCCCGCCACCCGCAAATCGCCGTTGAACACTATCTGCGGCGCCGTAACCGTTACGGAAACGCCGGCGGTCAGCTCCACCTTGCGTCCGCGTTTGAAATGGAACCTGTCGCCCTCGTCGGTGTAAAGCGCTACTTCGCCGCGCTCCAGCGCCACGCGGTAACGGGCATCGTCGCTCGCCACCAGAAAAACCTGATTATCCTTTACCAGCACAATCCCCGCCGCGCCGTCTTTGGGGCTGCTGGCGAAGCCGTAGTGCTGCAACAGCTCGCGGTCGGCGAAAGTTTCGCCGGACCGGCCCGTCGCGGCAAACAGCCGCGCCGCGCCCTCGGTAATGCCGGTGATAATCGCCCTGATGATAGTCATGCGACCTTCACCCCCGGCAGGCCGATTCGCACCTTCGTGGTCCTGCCATGTTCGCGCGACAAACAGAATGTCCGCCCCGTGATGAGATAATTTCCGTGCAGGTTGTTCACCTCGTCATCAACACTGCATATTTCGTTAATGGTCCACAGGCGCGTGTTATGCGAGTGTCCCGACATGCGATATTCGGCGCAGAACGACTGATGGCGCATCTCCGCAAATATCATGCTGGCGCGGGCGGCCATCATGTTTTCGTCCATGTCCTCGGCTATAACAAATGGTTTCGGCACCGCCGATTTAGGATAACTGCTATCGGTAAACACTTTGGCAATGGGGGTAGGCGCGATAGTTTTTCCCTGCATTCCTGCCGACACGATGACCACACTTGAGTATCGTTTGGAGATGTCTCTTACCACCTCGGCGGACTCCACATTGTTTCCTCGGCCATCCCTTCTGAACACGATGTTGTATTTCGCTTCGCCAGATACTTTTGGGGTATCAAATCTAAAGCTGCCGTCGGGCATGCAATAAAACAACAATCCATGTCTGGCGGCGTGGGCGCGGAGTGTGTTAAATACCGTTTGTCCTACGTCAAATTTGGGACGCAAATGTAACGTCTGCTGGTTGGGAAAAACACCAGGAGCGTAACTCACCGTCTTAAGGTCAATTACCGGCACCAGCGACAGCAAATTTTCGGCAATAGTTTTCATGCTGGCGTCATCAATATCGCCGTACCGTGTGATATACCGGTCCACCAGTAACCCCATCATATCGCGCCCTTCCAGCTTGTATGAGTGAGAGGTTTTTGTCGTAGCGCGCACGGGTTTATCCACGTATCCGTTTAATACCAGTTGGCCGTTCACATATAACTTGCAGGTCTCGCCCTCATCAATGGCTATTTCAGGATTTCGCAATGCGACATTAAACGCTGCCGCTGCTGCATACATATCCGCGTCCACCTCGTAGGCTAGGAAGTTTTTGATTTCCTGCCCGGCCACGTTAAGCGCGATTGAATCAGCCATTGTTCGCTCCGTAAATGTTCAGCGCGCCGGCGGCCTCGTTCGGATTTTGCAGCGCGGGGTTAATCGCCAGCAGCCGCTCCGCCGCGCGGAACGGCAGTCCGTTCCGCAGGCAGACCAGATGCAGCGGCAGCGGCTGGTCCAGCGCGACCTGTATTATGCTTTCGCGCTCCAGTTTGACGGTGTTGACGTGATTTTCCAGCGCCAGCGCAATGTCTTTGTAGCTTTGCGGGTCCAGTCCGTTTCGCCGGGCGCAGTCAACAGCCTCCTGCAAATACCGCCGCGCGATGGCCAGTATGCTCTCCAGTTCGTCTGCGGTCATAAGGCTGGCCGCGCCAGTGTCCGCAGCCTGCGGCAAAAAGTTCCCGTCCGCGTCCGCCGCCGGAGCGGCTTCCGCCGCCCTCAGCGAGTCGCGCAAATCCTGCTCGCTGCCAAACACATCCGCCGTCGCCGCGCCCAGTGCCTCGGCGCAACTGAGCTTGAGCGTAACCCGCGCCGCCGCGCCGGCGGACGCCGCCGCCGGGTCCGCCCCGCCGAAATGCGCAAACGAGGTTTCCAGCGCGCGGAACGATTCGTCCAGCTTCCTGATAAAATTCGCCGGCGCGCTTTTAAGCGTCTGATACGCTACCGCGTAACGCTCCACAGCCTTCGCGCAGGACAATACCATCGTGGCCGGCAGGTCGGTCGTCCAGTTGAGCAGACTGGTAAAACTGGCCGCCGGGTTGCTGACTGAAGACATCGCGGCGTCAAACGCCGCCGACGCCGAGGAAATCTTGTTCTGGTAAGCCGACACACGCGCTTTGGCGGCGGCATACTTTTTCTGCGCCGCATTCAGCGCGTTCCGCGCCCACGTCAGCCGGTTGTTTGCGCCCTTGACCGCCGCATTATTTACGGCGGTGCCTACCGCCAGCTTTTGCGCAGCCGGCGCGGCGTCCGCGCCGTTCTCCACGAAGGTTATCTCTATGACGGCGTTCTGCTTGGTGTCGTCATGCCGGGTATGCGTTTTTTCAATATCGCCCGCAAGCAGCCCGTAGACCGGGTGGATGAACTTCCGCGACGGATTGCTTTGCTTCAGCCACGCCAGAAAAGTCTTGTGCGCGCCGTAGTTTCCCCCGCTGAAATGCGCGCGCATTGTAACCACGCGCGCCTTCAGCCCCATCGGCTCCAGCTCTGCGCCGTTTTTGAAGGGATATTCGTGCTTTACCAGCGCGTTCTCAACGCCGTCCTCAATAAACTCAAGCTCCGGCGCGAACCGGTTGCCGTTATCGTCGTAAAACGCGGGCGTCAAAAGCGCGTCTACCATTTCGGCCCCCTCGTCTCCACCAGCCCGCGCATGACCGTTATTTTCACATCCGGCGCGTCTGTGTCGGTATGTATCCGTCCCTGCGCGTCAATTCTCAGTTCAATAATCCGGTTTTTCGTATAGTCGGTTTGCCCCTTGGACTCGTTGGCGTATTGCATCGCGCTGGCCAGTTGGTCAATCAGCTTGTCCGTTACGCCGGAGGCATTTACCAGCGCGCCGATGCCCGCGCCCGCTCCGGCGGCGGCTAAAATCGCCGCCGTGGTCAGTGCGGGGGCGGCTGCCAACGCCGCGCCTGCGCCAAGCCCCTGTATCGCGCCGAATTTGCCGGCCAGATTCCCCAGCATTCCGCCTGCGGCTCCCGCCGCGAAGCCGCCGCTGTTTGGAAACGGGCGGCCAAACTGGTCCACCAGCCCGCCTGCGGCTCCGCCGGGGCCGAATCCTGACGGCCAGTTGGTTACAAAGACCGGTTTCACGCCGGTAATCGCTTCCTGCGCCTTGCCCGCCATCGTCCCCGCAATAGTATTGCCGCCGAACAGCGAAAGTCCGAACCGGCTCAATCCGCCCCTTAGCGCAAGCGCGCTTTTTCCCATCCCCCAGGCTCCGCTCAACATGCGCGCCACGCCCCAGGCAACGCCTCCCGCCAGCGCAAGCCCGCCTGCGGCGGCTATCTGCGGATTATCGCGCAGCCATGCGCCGGTTTTTGCCAGCCTGTCCGCAGCGGCGGCCACCGGCGCCGTCATCGCCGGCAGGAGCGGCTCGTAAAGCGCGCCGCTGGAGTTATGCCAGGCGTTTCCCAGCTTCGTCAGCGAGTTAGCCAGCGAATTATTCTGGTCGTTAAACGCGGCGACTGCGCCCGCGCGCTTTTTAGCGGCGGCCTCAAACTCCTCTATGCGCTGCGCCTTGAAAAGGAACTCCGCCGCATCCGCTCCGCCGCCGAATATTTCGCCGAACACGCCCGCGCGCTTCGCGCCGGAAACGTTCCTGAACCGCGTTTTAAGCTGTTCCTGAAGCGCGGCGAACCCGATAAACTTGTCGCCCTTGAAAAACGACAGCCCGAATTGCCGCGCCCAGCGCGCCGGGTTGCTTTGCGTATCCGCCCAGGTGGCAAGCACATTGTCCATCATGCTTTCCATCTTTGAGCCGGGGCGCGCAAGGTGCGCCTCCCTGAACAATCCGGCCAGCGCCACTGCGGAATCCAGCCCCACGCCGTGGCTCGCCATCGCCAGCCCGGATTTTTGCAGCGCGGCCACAACCTCGGCTGGGTCCGCCTCGGCCTGCGCTGTCCAGTCCAGCGCCGCGTTCATCTTTTCGGCACTATCCACGCCAAACTGGCCGCGAAACAGCTCCATCATCGCCCGCGTGCCTTCGTCGCTGTTTCCGCGCAGCCGTCCAAGCGCCAGCGCGGTTTGCGCAGAGCCGCTTGCCATGTCCAGCGAAAACCCTTCCTTCAGCAAGGAGTTCTGGAACGCCGCCGCTTCCACGGCGGCTATCGGCATTTTTTCCGAGAGCTTGTAGGCGGTCTCGCTGACGCGCTTCATCTCGGTATTAAGCTGCGACGCGCTTTTAACCCCGTCGGCAAGAAACGATTTGGTGCGCAACGTGGCGTCCTCCATCGCCATCGCGGCGGAAACGCCCGGCTGCATCAGCTTCCAGCCGCTGTAGGCGATACCCGCGCCCTCCAGCGCGCGCCGGAAGCCGCCGCGCATCGCCTCAAAATCCGCGCTGACTTTGGCTCCCGCCCGTCCCAGGCTGTTGATACGGGACTCCAGCCGGCTTATGATTCCGCCGGCGGCGTCTATAGCCGTAAAGCTCAGCGCAAGTTCCATTATTTGAGACATAGCCGTTTCCCGCCTACTTCCGTTTCACCCGATAAGTCTTTTTCTCTTTCCCGCCGGACATTTCTCCGGCGCATTCCAGCCACGCCATCGCCTCGTCCACCGGCATGTGCGCGGCTTCCCTGAAGCTAAACCCCTGCGCCATCAGCGCCAGTGTTATCCGGCGCGGTCTGCTGTTTCTCGCCGGAGCGAAAGCGGTTTGACGCTGCGACAAGCGCGTCAAAATCCTCCTCCGCCAATCCCATGACGAGTTCCGGCGTTATCTTGCCGGCGGGGATGGTCCCCAGCCGGGCCAGCCGCCGCGCGTAGACGCAGACGGTCAGGTAAGCCTTGTTGTGCTGCGCGCGGGGATTGTCCATCGCCTCCACGGTGTCGCTCACCAGCTCGCGCCGCAGCTCAAAGTCCCGGTGCGTCGCGCCGTCAAACTTCGCGCCGACGGGCAGTTTGCCTTTTATTGTTTCGTTCATGTTTTAGCCCTCGCTTTCCGAAACCGCGCCCAGACTGATGGTTCTGGTGGTCTCGTTCTCGCCGTCGGTTTTCATTTCGCCCAGTGTGAGAACGGTAACGCCGGTATAGCGCGTCGTTTCGCCCCCGTCGTAGGTAACGGTTAGCGTGCCGTCTTTGACGCCGCTCCAGTCAAACGCGCCGGACTGGGGAACGATATATTCCACTTCCAGTTCATAGCGCGGCTGTACGCCGACAAAGCCGGTTTTGCCCATCAGCTTGACGGTTTTGTTAAGCTCAACGGGTTTCCTGCTGAAGCTCTTGAAATCCGTTACGCTTTTGCCGTTTACGGCCAGTTCCACCCGCGAGACGTATATGTCTGCCATAATCCTCTCCCTAGACCACCAGCCGTATCTGGCCGGCTATGATGTGCGCGCCCGGCACCACCCTGGCCGGGATGTCCATGATGATGCGGCTGATGTTGTTCGGGTCGTCTGTGGCGTCGGGCTGGTTGGCGGCTACGTTCTGCACAATCTCCGCCGCCTCAAGTCGCCGCAAGACATCCAGTAACTCGGTTTTGACGGCCGTCGCCGTTTTCCCCGCCGTGCGTTTTGCGCGCGGGAATACGGAGCGTATGCGCCGCAAAACCGCTTCCGCCGTGTAGAACAGGCTGCGCGGCGTGGTTATGTCCAGCAGCGTCGCGTCGGCGTTGCCGTCGCCGTCTTTGACATAACTGGTTATCGCGCGCACAATTTGCACCGAGCCGTCGGTTGCCACTTCCCCCGGCGTAACGCCGTTGTAGAGGCAGCTTTCCTGCTCCGGGTCCGACAGCCGGTCCGCTATCGCGGGCGCGGCGACGCCGGTCATCTCCACGGTATTCAGCGGCCTCGCCGGGTCCTCCTCTGCGGCCAGCACGGCGGCGTATACCGCCGCCTGCTCAAACGGCGCGGTTTTGCTGCCGCGCAGATAAAACCCGCTCAGCAGCCAGGAGTTCAGCTCGCCGCCAAGCGTGCAGGCCGCCGCAAGCCCGCCGGATGGGTACCCGAACACGCCCATGCCCCATTTCTCCGCCGAAGCCGCCGACACCGCCTCGCAGTGCGCGGCCAGCGCGGCGAGCGAATCCTCGTCGTTTAGCGGGCTGGCGATGATGTGGTAGCGTTCGCCTGCCACAATTGCCAGCGCGTCTTCCATGTCCGGGTCCAGCGCGCCGCCCGTCATGGCGGTTATGGTAAAGGCCGCGCCGGCGGCGTCCGTCTCCGCCGACAAGATGATGGTATTGCCCAGCGTCCCCTTGTTTTTCGCGGTCAACGTTATCGTCCCGCTGTTTACCGCCGCTGTAACCGGCAGGTCGGGCAGATTGTCCAGCGCGGCTTTGAGCGCGGTTGCGATTTCCGCCGCAGTGTCTTCGGAGGCTACGTTGATTTTGACGGGGACCGCCCCCACGTAAAGCGTCAGCCTGCCGGGCGCTGTGGCGGGGCCGGTGATGGCGATGGAGCCAACCGCCGCAGCCGAACTGGCCGCGTCCGCCAGCGGCAACACATAGAGCAGCAGGTACTCGTTCGCTTTTATGGCGAGCTTGCACATGATGTGCGCGATGGACCCCGCGCCGAACAGTCCGCGCGCGTGGCCTTCGGAATACACCCGCACCGGCGTGTTCGCCGCCGCCGTGCCGGAGCCGGTTTTTTGCGCGGCTATCAGCACCTTCTGCGTATTGCCCTGCAGGGAATTCGCCCCCGCCTTGAGGCTGAACTCAAGCGGCGCGCCGGGTTTGCGCCGGTTGTCGGGGATGGTTGTGAATTCTGTCGTCATTTCGTCTCCTCCGCCGGGACGCGCACAAGGCTTCCGTCAGCTATCAGACGGAGGTAATATGCGCTGCGCGGCGCCTCTACCGCCGCGCTGTCGGTGATGTATTTGCGCGGCTGGTTTTCCATAGGGCATTTAAGCCCCTTCGCTGCCCTGACCTGCATCGTTTCCTTCGCCATGTTTCCTCCCTACGGTTGAATGTCGCCCGTTATGACGGTCTTGCCGCCGTACAACACGTTCAGCCCCGCCACAAGCAATTGCTCCGACTCCGCATCGCCGGTTTTCCTGACGGTGTACGATGTGGAAAAATCCAGCCTGAAAACGCCGACGCAACCCTGCAACTCCTCCGGCGCGCTGTCGTCCGTGAACCCGCCGTAGGCGATAGCCGTTATATCCAGCCCCAGTTTTTCAAGGAACAGGCATTGCGCCAGCGCCTCTATAACCGGATACGCGCCCTTGCGCCGCGCGGCGTCGTTTTGCAAATTGCTCACCCGCACCCACAGCGCAATATCCACATGCTGCTTGCAGGCGTTCATCGCCGGCGCGGTCGCGGCCCCTTTCATTATCGCCAGCATATAGCTGGGGCCGGCGATGCTATTCACCCCGGCGCGCGGTATGTCCGCGCGCTTGATTAGCGGGGCGAACAGCCCCAGCCGGGCGATTATCGCCTCTTCAATTTGCGCCAGCATCGCCGCCCTCCGGCTTCGCCGCCGCTCGCGGCGTATCTACGGGGGGATAGGTATGCAGCGCGAGTTGAGCCTCCTCGTTCATTACCACGACCGCGGCGTCAATCAACGTAGCCGCCATATCTCCGAGGCTGTCGGGGATGCCGAGCTGCCTCAGCTTTGCCAGCACGCGCGCTTTCTTTTCCGCGCCGAGGCCCGCATCCGGCAGCAGAATCTCCTCTATGCGGACGAGGTAATAAACGATATGCTTCACCGCGTCCAGCAAAAGCGCCTGCTGCGCCGGCGGCAGCGATTTGTAATCCAGCCGGGCCAGCAGCAGCGCCGGCATCCGCAGAAACAGCCAGCCGTAGAAGTTGCGCGCCGCCGCGCTAATCCGCTCTGTAAGCCATTTGCGCAGCGCGGGCGAGAATGCCGCCACCCCCGCCGTCAATGCCGCGCCCAGCAGCCACATTTTGATGTTTGCCATGTCAGCCTCCGAATTTCCAGAACATGCCGATATACGCGCCGTAATCAAAAGCGGGCGCGGTGAAGTCGCGGCTGCACCAGCCGCCGACGGTTACTTTTTTCAGCACGGTCTGCGCGGGCAGGACCGAGAGCAACCGCTTTACAGGGTCCAACGTGGCCAGATATTCCCCGGCGTGGGCATTGACGCCCACAATCACCGAGGCATTGCCGCTTATGCCCGTCGGCGTTACGACTCCGGTATCCAGCGAGATGTATTGCGCTGGCCGGTAGATTTCCAGCGTCCCTCCGCCCAGCCAGCCGCCGTTTTTAACGCTGTAGAACATGCCCAGCGTCAGACTGTCCAGATTCACGCTTGCTGGGGCGGAACTGCTTATAATATCCCCAGCGGTTTCGGCGGCTTTTACAGCCGGTCCGCCGAGGAACAGCAGCGCGGTCAGCGGTATCGCCAGCCTCAGGGGGATTTTGAAATGTCTTATCACGGTTTTATCTCCTTCAGACCGCAGGTCTGTAGATTTTGCCGTCAAACACAAGCGCCTGGCGGCATTTGACCGCATCGCGCCACGGCTCGCCGAGGCTGATATGTATCCAGCCCGGCTCCCGTATCGCCTGCCCGTAGCGCAAGCCGGGTCCCGGCGCGCGCAGCGAGGCGGCGTTAAGCTGTATCCAGCCGAACACCGTATCCAGCGAAACGCCCGGCACGTAGAAATCCGCCGCTTCGCCGAACTGATGCTGCGACGCATGCGCCCCGCCGATGGCGGCATTTAGCGCCTCGCAGCGGAATCCGCTGAGGACAACCACCGGCCCGAACTGCTCCCGCACCGGCTCCAGCAATTGCTTGCACAACGCCTGAAGGCTGGTTATGAATACCCCCGCCTCCAGCCGGTTTTTGTCGGCCAGTTCCGGATGTGTGCAACAGACCGTCAGCTCGTCAAACCCGAAATGCGGCGACAACATTGCGCGAGTCATGTTAAAACTCCTCCAGCCGCTGCTTGCCGAACATCCGGTCGCGGCGGGTTTTATTGACCTTGTAGCTGCCGGGTCCGCGCGCCGCGTCGGCGTCGTTTATCGTGATTTTGCCGGACTGTATCTTCTCCAGCGTCCTTATCGCTCCGTCGTAGTCGTTTTTCATCTGTTCCGGCGCCGGCATGACATTCAGTCGCCGCTGGAACAGGCTGTAAGCGGCCAACGTTACCGCGATGTTTTTGATGAGGCCCGGCACGGGGTTGAGGGGCAGGGTCATCCTGCCCCTCAGATACCCGTCTATAAGCTCCTGCGCGTCGGCTATTGCCGCAGCCGCCCTGTCCTGATTGGCCGAACCGGTATTCCCGTCGTCCGTAAGCTGTATGAGCTTTTCATCTGACAACCGGCCCGACAAATCGCCGACGGAGCAGTAAGCCATATATCAGTCCTCAGTCAAGGTACGGCACGCACATCACTTCCACCGTGCCTTTCCACGGGTTGCTTTCCATTCCCGTCTCGGTTGCGGAGTTTTCTCCGTAGGCGATTTTGCGCGCCGCGCCCTCGTTGGAGCCGCCGACCACCAGCAGGTTCGGCTTCACCTGCATTTTCCTGCCGGCCACATCCGCGAAGGCCATCATGGCCGCGCGCGCTTTGGCATAGTTCGCCGGCGTAAGCGGCTGCTTGCTGCCGAAGGCGAACTGCCACAGCCCGTACCCCGCGTTATCGCGCGCGTTCACGCCGTAGAGGAATGTGTTCTGCTTGAACACATGCTCGCTGGAGGGCTGCGTCATGGCGGTAAACTCCGGCGCCTCGCGGTTCTGGAACACCAGCGGCTTTATAGCGCGCGTGGTGTCCAGCAGAAACCACGGGTTGCCGGGGTTGCTTTGCGGCACGTCCATGTTGGAGACGTCGGCCTTGTTGACCTTGTGCGTCGCCGAGAAAAACGGCTTCCCGTCGTAGCACAGCTCGTCAAACCCGGCGGCCAGCAGCGCGAAAACCAGTTCGTCCGGGTGCGAGGCCGCCGCGCGGCCCATCTCGGACACAACCGGCGAGAACAGGCCGATTCTGTCGTCCGCGATGTCGTTGCGCTTCAGCTCCACAGTAGACTCAAAGTCCTCGTTGAGTACCGCGTATTTGCAGGCCAGCAGGTTCTTATACTGCCGGTCGCCCAGCCATTTCCTCATTCTGGGAACCGCGCCGAGGAATGAGTAGTTCTCCTCGCGGGCGGTGGAAGGCACTTCCGTGGCGATGGAGCGGAACAGCGGCTTGTACTCCTGAAAGGCCTTCTGGTACAGCGTGTTGAAGGTTTTGAATATCGCCTCAACCGATTGTGCGTTTATCAGCATTTACTTTGTCCCTCCTCAGGACCACATAAGCCCTGCGGCTTTAAGCGCGGCTATCACGGCATTAAGCTGCGCCTTGAGTTCGTTTGCCAGTGTGGCTATCGCCTGCACGTCGGCTTGGGCATACGTCTCGCCCTGCGTGGGCGCGTTGGCCGATGCCGCCGCAGCGACCGCCGCCGCGATGTTCCCGAACAAGTGGAAATCGGGCGACACCTGGATGAACACCTCATCCGCCGCCACGACTTCCTTGATGACGCCCGCGAACACCTTGTGAGTGCCGCCGGTTTTGTTGACCGTCTGGTCGTCGGCGACAAATACGGCCTTGCCCGCGTCGGCGGCGGTGAAGCCGCTGCCGCCGTAGCAGAAGCAGCCTTCTTTCACTTCCACTGCGGCGTCGCCGTTCTGGCCGAGCGCGTTGTCCACCGTCGCTTCAGCGCGGCCATAAACCACCAGCCCCGCCGCGTCGCTCGCCGGCACTGCATAGCCGGAGCCGTTCAGCGCCGTCAGTCCGCCGGCGTATATTTTCGCGCCCGCCGCCACAGGCAGCGCATGGCGCTTGCCGTCGCGGAAGGCGGTGTCTCTTTCTGTGTCCAGGGCCGCCATCTAGTTGCCCTCCTTGTTGGTTTTGAGGAAATCCTCTTTGGAAACGCCGGCCAGCTTGCACACGTGCATTTCCGTTTCGCTCAGTTCCGTCTGTCCGCCTTTGGCGGGCGCGGAAGGTTTGGCCTCGCCGGGCGGCACCACTACGGGCGCTTTGGCCGCGAATACCTTGAAGCCTTCGGGGTCCGTTTTGGCGCAGTTAAGCGCCCAGTCCCGCATCGCGGGCGATACTTTGCCTTCTTTCATCGCCATCGCCACAAGGTCGGCGGCGTCGCGCTCGGAGTTTCTGGCTTTCAGTTCCGCCACCGTCTGCGCCAGTTTCGCCGTCTCGGCGGAGCCGGACTTCATGACCATTATTGCGCCGGTCACGTCGCTTTCCTTGGCCGTCTCCGGCAGGCCCAGCGCGGTCAGCGCGCTTTTGCAGGCCGCCAGACGGGGCGCTTTCAGCGTCTCTATCGCGGCCAGCGCAGCGTCGGGCGCGGCATCGGGGGCCAGTCCCAGCGCTTGCATTATTTTGTCCATGTTGCTTTTATCCTCCTTCGTTTTTGCGGCGGTCCCGCCGCCTTGCGATTTGTTCACCACCGGCGTCATCCCGTCTATGGCGGGGGCGTTGGTCAGCGCGGCGTTCAGGAAACGCGCCACGCGCCCGGCCTTGTCCGCCAGAAACACCGGCGACAGATAGCGGTACTCCCGTTTTTTCAGATATTCCTGCGCGCGGGCCGTCCACTCCACCTCGCCCCAGATTCCCTGCTCGCCCTTGTTGACGAGCCGCCGTATCCAGCCCGCAGCCGGGGCCTCCACGTCCTTGAGCGTCTGATGCTCGTAGTCAATGACGAAGTCGTTTTTGTGGGCGGAGGCCGCCTCCAGCACCGCTTTGGCGGCGGTCGCGTCCAGCAGGAACGACCCCTTATCCGTGTTATGCGCGCCGGCGGGGATAAGCTGCACCTCGGACGGCAGAGCCGAAACGTCGGCTCCGGTCATTACGAACAGCTTCCCGTCGGCGCTTGTGCTGTCTGTCAGTGGCTTCATGCGGATATTCTGGCAGGTTGGCTGGCTGACGCTCTTGTAAACCGTTTACAAGATTGTGGCGGCCTTCGTCCGCTAACATATCAACAGAAAAAGGCGGATTTGAACCGTCGCCGCCGTAGGCGGCGACGCGTAAACCGGAGGACTGGCGCATGACAATGTGGAGTTTCTTCACCGACGCGGTGGCTAAATGGGGACTGGCGGCAATGGTGCTTGTGTTCTGGTATCTGGACTCCAAGGAGCAGAAAAAACTTTTCCGAACCATGCTGGCGCAACAGCAGCAGCAGGCCGACCAGCATTTCGCTCAGACCGAGCGCATGCTTGAGCAGTTGCAGTACCTTTCCGGCCAGATGTCGCGGGTGGAAAACAAGGCGGACACCAACCAGTTCTGCCCGATTACAAGAGGAGGGAGCAAACCACAATGAACAACGAGCGCATGATGATGGAAGGAAAACTCTCCGTCCTGCGGCACGATTTGCGCGAAGCCGGGTTGTCGGCGGCTGCCTCGCGCGATTTGACGCGCGAAAAGCTCAATCCCTATGAGCCGGACATCGTGGATGGCTGCGATACGGCCATCGCGCTGCTGGAGCTTAAACGGCTGCACGAGCTGCGCGAAAAAATAATCTCCCTGCGTGCGCAAATCGCAAAACTTGAGGAGGCGCTCGGCCATGAAAAAACCGGCGCTTGAACCGGAGGCCCGGCGGCTGTTCGTGCAGGAAGGCATGACCTTCGCCGGTATAGCCGGCACGCTGGGCGTCTCCGAAAAAACTGTGCGTCTGTGGAAGGACGCCGGCGGCTGGGAGGAGAAGCGTAGCAATTTCCTGAAAGGCAAAGAGCAGTTCCATCAGGAGCTTTTTGACCTCGCCCGCAAACTGATGGTCGCCATCTCTGAAGATATGGACGCCAAGCGTCCGGTGGACGGCGGCAGGGCGCGGCTGTTCATCAACATCCTCAGCAAACTAAATATCGTCAAAGGCTACGAGGATATGCTGGCCAAGCTCAACGCCAACCCCGACCTGCTTAAGGCCGGCGGCGACCTGGCGAAACTGGTCCGCGACGAAATGTTCAAGGGCGAGGACGCCGGCTGATGGCTTCCAAAGCGCCGCGCTTTCTCCCGTATCAGAGCCGCTGGCTCAAAGACGCCAGCAAGGTAAAGATTTGGGAAAAATCCCGTCGTATCGGCGCCACTTACTGCCAGTCGTTTGAAGATGTCAACGATTGCATCGCCGTCCCCGGCCTGCCGGTTTGGTTTTCTTCGGCGGACGAAACGGCTGCGCGGGAATATATCGTGTACTGCGAGATGTGGGCAAAACTGCACCAGCGCGCCGCCAAAGTCCTCGGCGAACAGGTGATAGACGAGAAAAATGGCATAAAAGCCTATGTCATAGAATTCCGCAACAAGTCGCGCATCCACGCTCTCAGTTCCAATCCGAAAGCCTTCCGCTCCAAGGGCGGCAAGGTCGTGCTTGACGAATTTGCCTGGCATGAGGACGCCGCCGCGCTTTGGAAGGCGGCGCGCCCCTGTATCATGTGGGGGCATTCATTGAGGATACTCTCAACCCACAACGGGCAGAACTCTAAATTTTTCCGGTTCGTGAAGGATACTAAAGCCGGCAGGCTTAAATGGAGCCTGCACACCACCCCCATACAACTGGCCGTGGAAGAAGGCATTGCCGACACAATCGCAGGGCGCGCGCTGACCGCCGCCGAGAGGCAGGCATGGCTGAGCGAAGAACATACAGACTGCGCCGACGAGGACGCGTGGCAGCAGGAATACTGCTGTGTGGCAACCGACTCCGCCTCCGCGTTTCTGACCTACGACGAGATAATCGCCTGCGAGGACCCCGCCGCATACATGCCCGACCTTTCCGGCATTCTGGGCGATTTGCTTGCGGGCTTTGACGTGGGCCGCAAAAAAGACCTCAGCGATATCGCCGCGCTTGAACACTACGGCGGGATGGCCTGGCTGCGCCAGATGGTGGAGATGCAAAAAACCAAGTTTGCCGTCCAAAAGGAGACGCTGTGGGGCATTCTCCGCCATCCCAGGCTGCGCCGCTGCTGCATTGACTCGACCGGCATTGGTATGCAGATGGCCGAGGAAACTCAGGACGAATTCGGCAAATACCGCATTGAGCCGGTTACCTTCACCAACGCTGTCAAGGAAGATTTGGCCTACGGCCTGCGCCGGAAATTTGAAGACCGCGCCATCCGCATTTTTCCGAGTTTCAAGCTGCGCGAAAGCCTGCATTCCGTCAAGAAAATCACCACCGCGTCGGGCAATATCCGTTTTGACGCGGCCCGCTCCGACAGCGGCCACGCCGACGAATTCTGGGCGCTGGCCCTTGCCGTACACGCCATCTCGCCCGATAACGGCCCCGTCCGCGCCGCCTCCTCCGCCGGAGGCGAAAGCCGCAGCGCGCGCGGCTACGACGCGGAGGAAGCGGGCCGGTTCGCGCTCAATGCCAGCGACCGGAAAAGGCGGCGCGACCGCTATGCGGGGTACTGAAATCATGGCCAAAAAAACACCCGTTCCGGCAAAAATGCGCTTTATGGGCCTTAAAATGCCTCACGTCAAAACCGGCAGGGGATTATACGGTAATCGGGCTTATCATGCGAATTTAACGGGGGTTTGGGGCCTGCAAACATAGGTCAGGCCCAAGTTTTTGCGGCGGTTTCGCGCAAAACCGCGCCGCATATATAGCTTTAGCATTGCGCGCGCGAAGCCCCGCCAGACGGGGCAAGCCGGAGGAACGAAAAATTATGAAGCCGAAAAACAAAACGCCGCAGCCGCTGCGCCGCCTGGCGGCCAGCGCGCCCGCATCAAGGCCCTCTTTCACCGCAGGCGAAATCGCCACGCGCGAACGGGGCATGTGGTTCAGCCTCAACGGCATGCCGCTGCCCAACCCCGACGTGGTGCTAAAGCGCATGGGCAAAGACATCACCGCCTACGCCGATTTGCTGGCCGACGCGCACGTAGGCGGCTGCGTGGAATCGCGCAAGTCCGGCGTGCTGTCGCTGGACTGGGCCGTAAATCGCGGCAAAGCCGCAAACCCTGCGGCGGAACTGGTGCAGGACGCCTTCAGCCGGCTGGACATGCGCCGCGTCATCAGCGAACTGCTGGACGCGCCGCTGTTCGGCTACAACATTTCGGAAATCATCTGGGACTCGTCTTCCGGTCGCGCGCTCCCTGCGGATGTGCGCCAGAAGCCGCCGGAATGGTTCTGTTTCGGCGAGCAGGCCGACCTGCGCTTCAAAAGCATAGACGACCCCGTCCGCGGCGAGCCGCTCCCGCCCCGCAAATTCCTCAAAACCGTCCACAACGGCGGCTGGCGCAATCCCTACGGGTTCCCTGTGCTGTCAAAAGTTTTCTGGCCGGCCACCTTCAAAAAAGGCGGCCTCAAATTCTGGGCGCTCTTTTGCGAGAAATACGGGATGCCGCATATCGTCGCCAAAGTCCCGCGCGGCAAAGTATCCGAGGAAAGCGGCGAACTGCTGGCCACTCTGGAGCAGATGGTGCAGGATGCAATCGCGGTAATCCCTGACGATGCAAGCGTGGAAATCCAGCATTACGACGGAACCGGCAGTTCTGAGATTTACGAGCGGTTCCTTAATTACTGCAAGGCGGAAATCTCCATCGGCCTGCTGGGCCAGACGCTTACCACCGAGGTCGGCGACAAAGGCTCCTACGCCGCCGCGCAAACGCACATGGCGGTGCGCAAAGACATCGTGGACACCGACAAAAACCTCGTAGAAAGCGCGCTAAACCAGCTCGCGCAGTGGATTGTGGACCTCAATATGCCGGGCGCGGAAGCCCCCAAGCTGGGCCTCTACGCGCAGGAGGATGTGGATGTACAGCTCGCCCAGCGCGACGAAACCCTCACCCGCCAGGGCGTGCGTTTCAAAAAATCCTATTACCAGCGCGAGTACGGCTTGCAGGACGCCGACTTTGATATCGCCGAACCGCAATCCGGCGGCCTGACGCCGTTCGCCGGCAAAGCCGCCGCCCCGCCCGCCCCGGATGCCGCTGACGAACTCGCCGCTGCCCTTGACCCCGCCGAACTGCAAAAACAGGCCGGCGGGTTGCTCAAGCCGGTATTTGACCTTGTGGCGCAATCCGCCTCGCATGACGAGCTGCTTGAAAAACTGGCCGGGATTTACCCGGACATGTCCACCGCCGCTCTTGAAGACAAACTGACGCATGTTATTTTCATCGCCGACCTGCTGGCAATGGCCGAACGGGAGCAGCCGCAATGATCATTTGTGGATTTGTATATGGGCGGTTACGCGGCTCTGTAGCGTACGAGGGCGACCGTTTCGGGATTAGTCTCATGCTGCATAACTATGACGCGGAATGGGTGCTGTGGTTAAGTCTTGGGCCGTTCAGCCTGATACTCGTGTTGCCAAAAAAAATTCTATGCCCGAAAAAATAGACGCCGCCTACGCCATCGGCCTGCCGCCGGAAAAGGCAATCGCCTATTTCCGCAGCAAGGGCTACGCCATAACATTCCGCTGGTCGGATATGTGGAAAGAGGCGCACGCCAAAGCATTCACCGTCGCCAAATGCGCGCGGCTGGACGTGTTGCAGGACATCCGCGCCGCTGTGGACAAATCCCTCTCCGAAGGCCAGACCTTCCGCGAGTTCCAGAAGAACCTGGAGCCGACGCTGCAAGCCAAAGGCTGGTGGGGCAAAAAGTGGATGGCCGACCCGCTGACCGGCAAACAAAAGCTGGTCCAGCTCGGCAGCCCCCGCCGGCTTGAAACCATCTACCGCACAAATATCGCCGTCGCCGAATCCGCCGGCCACTGGCGCGAACTGATGGAATCGGTAGACACCCGCCCCTACTGGCAGTTCATCGCGGTCATGGACGCAAAAACCCGCCCCAGCCACGCCGCGCTGAACGGCAAAGTATTCCGCTGGGACGACCCGTTCTGGAAAAAGTTCTTCCCGCCGCTGGACTGGGGCTGCCGCTGCCGCGTGCGCGCCCTGACAGCCAGACAGGTGCGAGAACGCGGCCTCAAGCCGGAATCCTCAAACGACACCATCACCACGTCCGAAAAGCTGCTCTCCAAAGCCACCGGCGAGGTGCGCGATATTTCCACCTACACCGACCCCGCCACCGGCGCGAAGGTTTCCACCGGCGCGGGCTGGGACTACAATCCCGGCCAGGCCTGGCAGACCGACGCGCTCGCATGGGAAAAAGCGCGCGATATGGACGACGCCGCGCGCGCGGATTTCCTCGCCGATATGGCAACAAGCAAAGTCCACGCCGAAATGTTCCCGGACTGGGTTGACGGAATCCTCCAGCGCGGCAACCCTGTCGGCTTTGCGATGACGCTCGGCTGGCTCCAGCCGGACCTTTTCAAAATTCTGGCGGCTGACAAAATAATCCCCGCCAGCCCGATAGTAATCGCCAACGACAAAGGCATTCTGCACATGACGCGCCCCGTAAAACAGGAAACCGGCTCCGCGCTGACGCTTGAGGAAATAAAAAAGCTCCCGGAATTCATAACCAATCCGGAAGCTGTTTTACTTGATGAAACCGACGGCACACTACTATTCGTGCGGCAGGAGGGCAAAGACAAAAAACTCAAACTGGTGGTGCGCGTGGATTACAAATTGAAGGGGAAGGAAACGCCGGTAAATTACGCCGTTACCTCCGGCAGGCTGGCGCCCGCCGACTTGAAGGTTGCCCGCTATAAATTGTTGTGGGGGAAAATATGAACCGCGTTCCGGAGGTGCGCCACATCCTCATAGGGTCGCTCCTTGCGGGAGCCATCCAACTGGCCACGGCGGCTTTCCAGTTGTCGGAACGCGGTTTGCTTATAAAGTCCCTTCCGGTGGCTCCGTCCGGCGTTGCTCCGCTGGCGGGTTCGGAAAAGGCTTCCACCTATATTCTACCCCGTCGCCCTAAAAAATGCAAGGCGGCGGACGGGAGGGCGGCGAAATGATTCGCATTGCGGTTGACGGCCATAAACTCGGCGCAGCCCTGTCCGCGCTAAAAAAACGGACCGGCAACCTGCGCCCGTTTATGAAAGACGTGCGCGACATCATGCGCGAAGCGGTGGAGGACAATTTCGCGGCGCAGGGCCGCCCCGCCTGGCGGCCACTGGCCGCCGCCACAATCAAGGAACGCGCGCGGCGCGGCTACTGGCCGGGCAAAATCCTGCAACGGCACAGCGGCAACGCCGGGCTGCTGGGCAGCATACACGGCGCATATACCGATAAATCCGCGCTGGTAGGCACCAATATCAGGTACGCGGCCATCCACCAGTTCGGCGGCGCGGCTGGCCGCAAATCCGCCCGCGTCCATATCCCCGCCCGCCCATTCCTCGCGCTCACCGAGTCCGACAAGCAGGACATAGTGGACACCGCCAAGACTTATCTACAGGAAGGCTTATGAGCAAACATGCCCCGCGTTGCGCCGCCTGCCATGAAACACTGACGCCTTTTACCCGTTCCTCCGGCAACGGCCACCGCCGGCGCGGCAATGCCTGCCTGACGCCCGGCTGCAAATCCGGCCTCTGGTACGAATGGGCAAATCTCAAGGATACTTCCGACCGCATAGCGAAAGCCACCGCTGCCTGCTCGGCAACTCAGAAGAAGGAGTATAAGGCATGACACGTTTTGGACAAATAGAAAATATCCCGCACGGCGCGATTTTCCTTGCCAACGGAAACAGCCGCTTCTCGCGCGTTATTCGCGCAATTTCGCCGCGCAATTACCCGCGCGACGCTTACACGCACGCCGGAATTTACCTTGGCGGCCCCAGACATCTCATAGCGCATGAACTTTGCGGGAATGGTACTACCATCCAGTCGCTTGAGGAGGAATTGTCCTCCGATAGTCTGCTGTCTGCATGGGCGTTGCCCGTTCCGGTAGCGGGTATATGCCGTTTCTGCTACACGACCGTCGCGCCATATAGCTTATCCGCATCAATTAAACGCGCGCTCGGTTGGCCGCTGCCTGCCAGTGCGGGCATCATTTGCACAGAGTTCGTCTTAAGCGCTTATCGGGCTTGCGGCATGCCGTTGATGGGCGAGCGCGTCTCTGGCGTGTTACCCAACGAGTTACGCAACGTGCTGGAAGGTGCCCGAAACTGGAAACTGATTTTCAGGCTGGAAAAATAAAAGGAGGCAGACATAATCCAATCATTCCATAATCCGATTTACCCCGCCGGCTCAATCCGGCCCGCCGAAAGGCGCAACAGAGGAGAATCACCGAGTGGAACGCAACACGCTTATCAACGCAAACTGCATCAGCATTATGAAAGAAACGCCCGATAATTTTTACGACGCCATCGTTACCGACCCGCCTTATGAGCTGGGATTTCTGGGCAACGCATGGGACAAAACGGGCATAGCATTCAACGCCGCCACCTGGGCGCATTGCCTGCGCGTCGCCAAACCCGGCGCGCATCTGCTCGCCTTCGGCGGCAGCCGCACATTTCACCACATCGCAAGCGCCATAGAGCTTGCCGGCTGGGAAATCCGGGACTGCATCCTTTGGCTTTACGGCAGCGGATTCCCTAAAAGCCACAACCTGCGCGGCAACTGGCAGGGCTTTGGCACCGCGCTCAAGCCGGCTTTTGAGCCGATTATCGTCGCCCGCAAGCCGCTTGCCGGCACGGTTGCAGCCAACATGGACAACTGGGGCTGCGGCGCGCTTAATATTGACGCCTGCCGCATTCCCTCCGAAGCCAAAACCGGCTGGAACGGCAACCCTTCCAACGGCTATGGCGGCGGTCTGTGCGGAAAGGAAAAAGGCGGCAGGCCGGTTTCCGGTCGCTGGCCGGCCAACGTTATACACGACGGCGGCGAAGATGTCTTCGCCGCTTTCCCCGGCGATAAAACCGGCAAAAGCCCCGCGCGCTTTTTCTACTGCGCAAAAGCCGGTCCGCGCGACAGGGACGAAGGTCTGGCGCATTTCGGTAAAAAGCCTTTTGAAATACTCGGCGGCAGCCTCGGCAACGGCCCGGCTGCGCGGCGCAACATTCACCCGACCGTAAAACCCACCGCGCTGATGCGGTATCTCTGCCGGCTGGTAACGCCGCCCGGCGGAGTTATCCTTGACCCGTTCGCCGGCAGCGGCAGCACCGGCAAGGCGGCCATCCTTGAAGGTTTCAGGTTCGTCGGTATAGAAAAGGAAAAACGGTATGCAAAAATCGCGCAAGCCCGGCTTGACTGGGCCGCTCTCCAGAACGCAAGGGCATAAAGCCGACGCCGGCAAACCCCGGCTGGAGCTGCTGCCCGGCGACGCGCTGGCCGAGGTCGCCAAGGTTCTTACCCTCGGCGCAAAAAAATACGGCGACCGGAACTGGGAGCGCGGCATAGCCTACAGCCGCGTTTTCGGCGCGCATCAGCGGCACGCCCTTTCATGGTTCGCCCGCGAGACCCGCGACCCTGAGACCGGCCTGTCCCATATAGCCCACTGCGCCGCCAACGCGCTGTTCCTGCTGAGCTACGAGTTGCGCAACCGCCGCGAGCTGGACGACAGGCCTCAAGGAGATAAATCATGCCGGAACCAACGCAAGAGAGCATAGATACGCAATTGGTTACCTGCCCCGACTGCGGCAGCGAGCAGGCCGATATGGGCAGGCACGTCTGCTGCGAAAGCTGCGGCTACGGCCCTATGCCCTATCACGACGACAATGGAACACTGCGGCAATGACACTTGCATGTTTTCGCCCCGGAGTGGAAGTGATGACCAAACCACACTGTCCGCACTGCGGTTCCATCGGCGTTCGTCGCATAATAATTGCGCAGCAGCTTCCCGGCTGGACATGCAAACGTTGTCGCCACTGGTGGACAGACGACTGCGCCTTTATACCGCCGGAACGTTGGCGCGTTAAAGCGCGCCGGCTGGCGCTGTGTTTATTAGTAAAGCTGTTCGGAATTCGCCGGCCTTAACGCCGATAGGCGGCAAGCGGTTCTTTGACAATCTGACGTTCCCAGCCGATGAGGCGACAGGAACGCAAAACCCGGAGCCGGGCAACTCTCTCCGCCCGGCTCCGGGCAATACCTCATATTTTTTTCAATAGTCGCGCCGGGCGGCAGCCTATTTCACCCTCGGCGGCTATTTGACTTTTATCGTCTCACCATTTTCATGAAAGGAACTGGGGCAATAGTAGCGGGAAATTATACCCAAAATATCATCTATTTCCGTCGCTTGAAGCCCAAGCATAGAAGCAACTACAGCTTTTTTCTTAACGTCGGTCGTTCCCATTGGCGATTTTGCCGAGTATTGCCAATACGTATCATCAACCGCCCGCCACTTCCTAAAAGTTTCACTGTTGGGGCGTTGTATTTCAGGGAAATCAACAACAGTTTTTAACCCCATCCATTCCTTGCTTTTTGGGTCAGCACCATGAGACAATAGGCTTATCCCTTTGCGCGTTTTATTATAGTTTACAATCCAGTCATCTGTCGGTATGGTCTCAATTCTCAAGATTCCATCCCTATAGTCCGCAATGCCAAGTTGAAAACCGTTAAAGTCTTCCGCAACAAGGACAACCGCAAATTTATCGGCGTCAGGATTAGGCAACCGCTTCATCAGGCTAAACAAAGTCGCCCTAGCTTGCGCGGGACTGACATCAAACGGGACCACTGCATAAATTTCGTTTACATCCCGTTCTTTCATATCCAGTGGAGTTACAGCTGGAGATATATCCTGTTTATCCAGAACCGCTTGTAGTGGCGATTTTCCACAAGCCGTTATCGCCAAAAGGCAACATAATAGTGCAAGTGTTTTTTGCATACAACTATTTTTTCCTGTCAGGATACTTATCTCGGCAGCGGGGGTAGTTGCTCAATCCTCTGCAAGGCTTTTTTGAAACTTGTTTGCAGGAGAGGCAGCGAGCCGATAGATAGTCCCGCCACGCCACCGCCGATATTGATTGTTACAGCATGACCAGTATCTATGGCAAGACTAGATAATTCAACGGTGACACCGACGACTGAAAACTCTGCGGCAAGATGCTTTTTCTTGTCCGCCTTCCAGCTAGAATATTCTTTTGAAAGCTCATCTAATCCAGCGATGATTTGCCGAACCTCTTCCTTATTAAGCCGTGCATGATGGTCACCGTAAACATATCCAGACGCATCGCTCATGTCCAAAATATTAACATCAACAGCGCCATACTTAATATATTCTTTCCCTTGTTCCCAGTAGTTACTGGCATAAACATACAACCCGCTTACATGCTGGCCATCAGCGCTAAGGATGGTCTCCACATAAACACCTTCAAGAATTCTTGGACTTTTAGTTGGATTTGCCGCAGTCGCCGAAATTTTCCCATAAGCCGTCAGAAGCAACAAGCAGATCACCAGTATAAATATTTTTCTCACAAATCCTCCTATGTGTTTTTCGGTTTTAGCCGGCGAGCAGGCCGTGCAGTGTTATCCATGTGCGCGACAGCTTTTTTTTGCATCCGTACAACGTCAAGGACGAGTTTCTTTTGTTCCGGGTGTTCGCGCAAAAACTCAACAATTTCTTGCAAATCCGTTTCACACTTATCGTCGTTGACCGTAGACATGGGGCCAAGCCCCGATAACAACCACGAGACTTTAACACCACATTTAACAGCAATTAAATTTATTTTCCTGGGACGTGGAATCAGTTTCCCTCGCTCATAGCAGGAGATAGTCTGCACATCAAGACCCAAAAAATCAGCAAACTCTTTTTGCGTTTGGCCGTTCTTCTCTCTCAAAAATTTAATTCGTTCGCCCGTACTCATACTTAAACACATAAACACCCTTGACAACTAGGCGTTAAACACCTAGAATATCCCCCAAGAGGTTAAACAAGAAACCCATGAGACCGAATACACAATACCAAAATTCAAGGCGCAAAATTAAGAGTCTTATGATTCTGGCAGGCGTTAATCAGCGCCATATCGCGCGAAAACTTAATGTTTCTGATGCCGCTGTCAGCGCAAATGTGCGCGGCATCAAAACATCAACACGCATTCGCGCCGAAATTGCCACACGACTGGGCAAAAGCCCGCAACAACTTTGGCCCCCGCTCAAACCGCATCGGGGCGTTTCGGAATAGCACAGGAGGCATTATGGAACGCGGGCAGACGCTTCACATAATGGTGTCCCTAACCGGAAGTAGCTTAATGCCCGCGTCTGATTTGATGTTAAGGGTCTTAAAGGAGATTGCTCATGCATTATCCTAAACTCGCAAAAGTGATGAACGAAGCCGCCGTTGAGGCGGGCTTGCGCGAACTTATGCGTTACGGTGTTTCGCGCGCAATAGGACTGTACTTCCTCATAAAGCTGGCGCAGGACAACGGAAACAACGGCGTCGCCGCTGCGGCGATGGTGAAGTACGAAACGGAAATGACGCCGCGCGCGGCGTCCGCCGCCATGTCTTGCGCGGCGCAAATCGCACAACTATGACAGAGAACGCCTTGACGCTCCGGCAAATCTCCGACCTGGCAAAGCTGCCAATGAACACATTAAAAAGCCGCGCGCGCCGCGAAGGCTGGCCAGCGGCGGCGGAGACTGTCATCAACCACAAACCCGCGCGGCTGTTTGCCCCGGCGGCTCTGCCGGACGACCTGCGGCTCAAGCTCGCTCCGCCGCCGGAGCAGAAACCGCTTGCGCTGGCATCCGTCCGCCCCTCCGATGTGCCTGAAGCCGGGCGCAAAACCGCGCTCGCCCGCTTTGACCTGCTGCGGCAATGGCGCAACTGGCGCGACTCCTATAAAGGAAGCAGTGCGGCGGCGGACGGCGAATTCATTACCGGCTACAACTCTAATTTATTTCCGCAGCTTCGCGCGGAACTGGGCGAGGTTTCGGTCAAAACGCTTTACCGCTGGCTGGCCATGCTGGACGGCTCGCAGGACTGGCAGCGGCTGGTCCCGAACTACTACGGGCGCGGCAAGGGCGGCCCTGAACTGTCCCCGAAGGAGCGCGATATTTTCATGGGCCTGCTGCTCCAGCCCAACAAGCCCAGCATCGGCACTGCGTGCCGGCTGGTGAATTTCTCCCTGCAAAAGCAGGGGCTGGCCCTCTCGCATTCCCCCGCAACATTCCGCCGCTATGCCGAGCATTGGAAGGCCCGTCATTTTGACAACTGGACATTTTTGCGCGAGGGAACAAAAGCATTGCGCGACAAGGTGGAGCCGTTCATCCGCCGCGACCCGTCGCAACTTGAGGTTGGCGACGTGCTTGTCGCCGACGGACACCGGCTTAATTTTCAGGTTATAAACCCGTTCACCGGCAAGCCCTGCCGCGCGACATTTGTGGGCTATGTGGACTGGAAATCGTACTGCCTCGCTGGCTACTACATCATGTTGGAGGAAAACACGCAGTGCATCGCCGCCGCGCTGCGCGGCGCAATCCTCAGTCTCGGCAAAATGCCCAAGGTCTGCTATCAGGACAACGGACGCGCGTTTCGCTCCCGCTTCTTTACCGAAGACAGCAGCAAGTTTGACGAATGCGGGCTTGACGGGCTGTTTGCCCGGCTGGGCATTTGCGCGGTGTTCGCCCAACCTTATAATGCGCGCGCAAAAGTCATTGAGGGCTGGTTCAACGAGTTCGGCAACACTTTTGAGCGGCTCATGCCCAGCTACACCGGCGCGTCCATAGAAGACAAGCCCGCCTGGCTCATGCGCAACGAAAAGTGGCATCAGGCCCGGCACAACGGCTATATCCCGACCATATCCGAAGCCATAGCCATGATAGCGCAATGGCTGGAGTTTGAAGGCGCGCAGCCCTGCCCGCATGTTGAGGGCAAAACGCGCAAACAGGTTTTTGACGAGGGACGCGGCCCCGGCGTAGACCCCGCCGCGCTGGACGATTTGATGATGCAGGAAAAAATCGGATACATAGGCCGGCACGGCCTGCGATTCCTTGGCGCGGATTATTGGAGCGACGAGTTATACGGCCTCAAGCAGCGCGCGGTTATCCGCTACTCCCTGCTGGACCCGGAGTCTTTGAAAGTCTACACCGAAAAAGAGCAGTTCCTTTGCGTGGCGCGGCGTGTTGAATCGCTGCACCCGATGGCGCGGCTTGGCAGCGCTCAAAATCAGCAGGAGCTGGAGCGCGCGATTGCCGGCCAGAAGCGGCTGGAGCGGCGCACTATGGCGATGGCCGGGTTGGAGCTTGGCCGAACCGGCGGCCCGTTTGAGCCGCCGCGCGCTACGGCTGCCGCAGCGGTTTTGCCCGCCCCGGAAAGCGATACGCTGCGCGAACTGCATATCCCGGACTCTGCGGTCAAACCCTCCGCCCGCAAAGCTGCGCCGCAGCCTGAAGCCGCGCCGGACCCGGACGCGCGCCCGTTCTTTCAGGACTCCTATCAACGTTGCAAGTGGCACATCGCAAACGGCTGTCGCAGCGACGCTGATAGACAATGGCTGGCCGAGTATCAGCGGACCAGAGAGTATCAAATGCTTTTCACGGCAAACGAAGCGTAACGACAACAAGGAGAGAGAGAATGAAAAATGTCTATGTCAAAACCGCCAATGTGGCCGCGTTCGCGGGCGCGATGAACCGGCTCAAAGACCGCGCCTCCGGCGTGCCGGGTATGGCACTCGCTTATGGCGAGCCGGGCCTCGGCAAAAGCCGCGCCGCCGTCTGGTGGACCGCCGCCAACGAGGACGCCGTCTACATCCGCGCCAAAGCGGTTATGACGCCGCGCTGGCTGCTTGAGGAACTGGCGGCGGAACTGGGCGAGGAGCCTGCCCGCCGCGCGTCGGAGTTGTTCCGCCAGTGCCAGGCGAACCTCAAGGAACGCCCCCGCATGGTGCTGGTAGACGAGGTGGATTTCCTCGTGCGCGACCCGCGCCTTATTGAAACATTGCGCGACCTGCACGATTCCAGCGGCGCGCCTATCGTCATGCTTGGCATGAACGGCGCGGAAAAAAAGCTGGCGCGCTACAAGCATATCTGCGACCGGTTCTCGGAAATCGTGCATTTCCGCGAATTGTCGCTGGCCGATGTGCGGCTGATAGCGGAACAGCTTTGCGAGGTGAAGCTCTCCGTCGACGCGGTGGATTATCTGCACGTTCAGGCCCGCCGGTTCCGGCAGGTGGTGATGGCGCTCTACCGCGCCGAGCATATCGCCCGCGCGAACTCGCTCAAGGAAGTTACGGCGGCGCATCTCGGAGGCGCGAAATGAGCGGCGGCCTTTCGCTTTCCCCGCGCGAGCGCATGTGGCGCGTCGCGCGCGGGTTGCAACTGTTCAGCCTGGAAGACCTGTCATCGGTCGGAACCGCGCGGCGAGGCGGAAGCCTTCGTTAAATGCCTTGTGCGGCGCGGCTACGCGCGCAAAGAGGGTGTGGAGGCGCGCGCCCGGCGCGGACGCCCTGTGTCAAAGTTCCGGCTTGTCCAGGACACCGGCCCGCAACTGCCGCCGGAACTGCGCGGCCATTCCGACAGGGGGCAGGCATGACCGGCAGGCTGCTCAACGCCTACGGCGCGCCCTGCTCGCGGGAAGAGGCCGTCGCCCGCATCCGCGACTATGCGGCGCTGCGCGGCGTGCGCGCCGCCGCGCGGGAGTTCGGCGTCTCGGTCTGCACCGCAAGCAATATCGCCTCCGGGAAAAGCAAAATCAGCGGCAAGCGGCTTATCTCGTGGTTCGCGCGCGGCCTGGCGGCCTGCCCGGTGCTGGGCGTGGTCTCGCCTCATGCCTGCCGGGAACATGCCGCGTTCGCGCGCACCCGCGCCGCCGGTATGGTCAGCAATCCCGACAAGCTGCGGCTCTATATCGCCTGCCGCAACTGCAAAAACGCAAAGGGAGGTCTCAATGCAAACTGACAGCAGCCGCGTTTCGCCCCAGCAGATAAAACTGATTCACACGCTCAAGTCCAGATTGGGCCTGCCCGATAGCGCGTACCGCTCAATGCTGGGCGATTATCATGTTCGCTCCTCAACGCAGCTAACTTCCGACGGAGCGGACCAGCTTATCTGGACCCTGCAGAAAAACGCGGAAAACCGGCAAGTCTGGACGCGCCCTGCGCGCAAATACGAAAACCTCGCCGGACGCCGCAACATGGCCACGCCGCGCCAGCTCCGCATGGTTGAGGCGATGTGGGCCGGAGTCTCCCGCGCGTCAAATATGGCGGAGCGCGCGGCTGCGCTGAACTCGTTTCTGACCCGCTTCGGAGCCGCAAAGATTGAGGACGTGCAATACTGGCAGGTCGGCAAAATCGTGGAGGCGCTGAAAGCGATGAAACCCGGAGGAAAAGCTTGACCCAAAAACTCAAGGATATTCTGTCAGCCATCGTAATGTCGCTGGTTGAAAATGCCGCAGGCGAACTGCTGGCGGATTTGCGGGGCGAAACGCAGCCCGCCGCCCCCGAAACCCCGGCGCCGGCGGCTGAACCGGCGAAGCCGGCTGCTCCTGTGGCTGCCCGTGCGCGCAGAAAAGCCAGGCAAAAACTTTCGCCGGAGGACGCCAGGACCAGAAAAGCCGAATATATGCGGAACTGGTATGCCAAAAAAAAGGCGGCGGCTGGATTGAGCGGCGCGCCGGACAGCCTCAAAGGTCCGAAAGGTGAAAAGCTGACTGAAGCGCAAAAAAAAGCGTTGGCAGCCATCCGCGCGACCCGTTCCGCCGACGAGGTGTGATATGAACGACCACACGCTCATGGAAATGCAACGCCAGCCCAAACCCGCGCGGCAGTCCGACGAGTGGCTTGGTCTGGCCAGGGCGGCGCTGGCGCTGTTTATCCTGCTGTTCCTGTTCCTTATATACGTGGAAGTGGAAATTCACCGCGCAGAATCATCGCAATCAAAGGAGGATGTATGTCCCTGTCTGAGATAGAATCGCTGGTCAAGCAATACGCCGACCGGCGCGCCCGCGTAACCGAACGGCTGCGCCAGTACGAGGCCGGCGTGGCCGCGCTCAAAAAAGAGCATCTGCCCGGCATCAAGCAGGCCGCCGTATCCGCGTCGGAAAAGGAGACCGAACTGCGCGCCGCCATAGAGGCCAGCCCTGCGCTTTTTGAGCAGCCCCGCTCCCTCACCATGCACGGGATAAAGTTCGGCTTCCAGAAGCAGAAAGGCTCCATCAGATACGAGGACGAGGACAAGGTAATCTCGCTCGTCCGCAAATACCTGCCGGAGCAGGCGGACTCGCTCATCAAGTCCGAAGAGCGGCTGCTCAAAACCGCGCTGTCAAACCTTACCGCCGCCGAGCTAAAAAAGCTGGGCGTGGAAGTCAAAGAAAGCGGCGACGCTGTCCTCGTAAAATCCGTTGATAGCGATATAGACAAACTGGTCAACGCCCTGCTGGCCGAAATTGACGGCAGGAAGGAAAACTGACAAGCCGAAACGGGGAGCGATTCCCCGTCTGGCAATAAGAGCATGTTCATAATCTCTCTTTCGTAGCGAAAGTGGCGATTTTGCCACTGAGACGCAGCGGGCTGAGGCGAGCAGGCCCGCAAGGCCTGTAAGCCGAAGACCGCGAAGTATCAGTGGCAAAAGCGACGCTTGCAGCAGAATATGGAGATTATGAACAGGCTCTAAAATTGCCGCTGACGAGGCTATATGGGAAACTACGAGTGGCTGCGCGAGCTTCTAAAAGGCATGACGCGCGATGAGGTTTCGGAACTGCTGCCGGATACGCTCTGGGATATTTATGACACTTGCGGCCCGGCTGTTCTGTTTTCCTTGTTGGAGAACCTGCCGAAAGTGCCGATATACATCGGTCCGCAAACGGTGGATGTCGCTGTTTTGCGCCCGAATTTTCCGCGCAAAAAAGCCCTGGCCGCCCTGCCGGAAAAAGCGCGCTATATTTATAAACGCTGCGGGCGCGCCGTGCTGCTCGCCCTGCTCAACCGGTTGCCCGGCGTTGAGCTTTATATCGCGCCGGATGGGCTTAAAGCCGCGCGGACGCGGTATGTCCGCAGTCATTTCAATGGCCGCAACGTGCCGGAACTGGCGCTGCGGCTGGGCGTCTCTACCTGCCATATTTATCAGATAATTTCCGCTCAAAACAAGCCGCCCTGCGCCCCTCCGGCCTACACGCCGAGGCTCCCTTTTTGACGCAAAAAATATATGGCCTCAAGCCTGTGGATAACCCTAAAAATAAACCCGTTTTCAGCCATCCGGTACCCCCTTGTGTGCATGCACCCAAGCCTATGGTGCAATCTGACCCCCATAGGTGCATTTCCCAAATTACCGTTTCCTTCCGTTTCCCGCTTTCCCCCAATACAAACCGCCCCGCCGGAAGCCCGTTTTAGCCCCCTAACGGGTCGTTTTTCTCAAACCAGTTGGTAAAAATCCGGTAATTCCGGCAATTTTTCTCAAACCACATTTTCCCGTTAAATCCCCCCGTTTCCCCAATACAACACCCCATCCCCTCCAAAAAATCCCATTCTCAAATTACCTGAAAATCTCTAGCAGCTATTGATGTCTGCATAAATAAAAGCCTATGCGACTGAGCCGATTTCGCGGCGAAACAAGAAGCCAAAGGCTGGACATACTGTTCGTATGTCCGGCCTTTGGCGACGCGGTTGCAGCCCGAAAGCGGCTCGGCCCCTTCGGGGAGGCCCGCCTTCAGGCCGCGCGCGTCGTTGCGGCTGTTTGCAGTGCGGACAGCACAGCGGCGCAGCCGCGCCTAGCGCGCGGCCTGAATTCGGGCCTTCGCATAGGCTTTTATTTATGCAGACATCAATAACTTGAAAGTTTCAGTTGGCCGCGGGGACCGAGGCGAAAAAGCGCAAAATAATGCCGGAAAAAATTATTCGCGCGCGCTTCACAGCACGAAAGGATAATTTTGCGAAGGCAGTATGAAGCGATTTTTCGCCGAATCCCGCGGCCAACTGAAATTTTCAGGTTACCGCGGGAAGCGAAACGGCGGATGGCTGAAAGCCATCCGCCGCATATCCGTCCCGCAACAGGGAAGAACTAATCGCTCAGCCACCAGGAGGTGGGGACGGAGCCCCTGTAATCCAGCACGAGCCCTGGCGCGCGGCCTATCTTATATCCGCCAGTCGCATGTCCGTTCACTTGCTTTGCGGACCGGTTGGACGTGGTCCAGCGATGGAACAGGTCCGGGTCAAAAAAATGAAGCACGCGATACGCTTCTGACGGCTTAACGGTCCAGTCATACAGTCCCAGTTCGTCGATAATGGACGGTTCCCTCGGCAGCGTCATGTCTACAAGGCTCAGGGGAACATAGAAGGTTCTGCTCCAGTCCTTGTCATGGTCCGTAACGCCGGCCACGCGCAGCACGGCCGCCGCCAGATTGGCGCAGCACGCGCCTTCCTTATGAAGCGGCCGCTGGTTGATGCCGAAGCGCGCGTAAACTTTCTCGCTTTTATAGGTTTCCACAAAACGCGCCGCCTCCGCGCACGATTGCGGCGAAACCAGAAATGTCGCAAAGGCCGTTCTGCCCTTTTCACCAGAGACGTCGCCGAACTCCGCTTCAACCTGCTCGCGGGTCTGCATCGCGCCCGGCACATATCCGAAAAACACGTTGTAGCCCTTATTGTGCCACCACATGTACAGATACTCCTTATTGTTTTCGCCGTCGGTCTGTCCGGTAACAATGGTCTTCCGTCCGGAGTCGGAGACGCAGCTTATCTCGAACGCCACATGCCCGACCGCATGCGATCCGGCCATTACATTGGCGGTATAACTTTTAAAGACGGCTGTCGCGTTGCTCCAATCCAGTCCTTGCGGCGAATTGAGAATATGCAGAGTGATCTGGTTCGGATACTGCCGGTAAGTCTTTTCGGCTGCGCGGGAAAACTTCTCGGCGAATTTCCTTTCCTTTTCCGCCCTGTCGCTTTCCCCGTCGGGACTTGACAGGCGCGTTTCGTCCTGCGCTTCGCGCTGCAAGGGCATGGGAACCGCTATCTCGCGGGCGGCGGGCGGCAATGCCGGCGCCGTCCCGGCTTTGGCGGCGCCATGCGCGCAAAGACAGATCGCCGCAACAATCGGCAATACGCCGAACGCATGTCTTACGCGATGCCATGCCCGGAGATACACCGGAAATGTACGCCGGGCAAAGCCCCCAGCGCCGCAACAGTCCATGACAGACACACTCGTTACATTGTCCATTTTCCTCTCCTGTTATAGGCTGCCAAAAGCAGTTTCCAGGTAAATTATTCAAAATTACAGGCCGAGGCGAATGAGCCAGAGGACCCAGACGCCGCCCCGGCTTTTCCGGCCTGAAAGCACGCCTTCACGGACGCCCTCAGCAGAAATTTTTTGAGGAGATATTCGCCGGGCCGGCGCCGCCGCCTATCCTGCGCTCCGCTCCGAATTGCAGTGCCGCTGTCAGATAGCGTTTTGCCAGAATGACGGCCCGCTTTACGCACATGCCGCGCGCCAGATACGCCGTTATCGCCGCCGACAGCAGGCAGCCCGTGCCATGCGTGTTTCTGGTGCGTATTCGGGGTCCGCAAAGCCAGAGCGTTTTGCCCGGCAGAAGCAGAACGTCGTCGCAAGCCCGGCCCGGCGCATGTCCGCCTTTTACCAGCACGGCCCCGGGGCCGCGCCCAAGCAGAATACCGCCCGCCTTCTCCATGTCCGTGCGGCAGCTTATTTTGACGCCGGACAGAAATTCCGCCTCCGGGATATTCGGCGTGATTAAGGCGGCAAGGGGGAACAGATTTTTCATCAGCGCAGGGATTGCGGATTTCTCAAGCAGCGTGGCGCCGTCCTTGGCGGATAAAACCGGGTCAACCACAATCCGCTTCTGCCTGAATTTCAAAAGCGCGGCGGAAACGGCTTTCACGGTCGCGGCATCGCAGAGCATTCCGGTTTTCACGGCGTCCGCGCCGATATCCTCCAGCACGGCCTCAATCTGGAGAGCGACCAGCCGTGGCGGAACTTCCCCGGCGGCGCGTATGCCGCATGTGTTCTGCGCGGTAACGGCGGTAATTGCGGACGCGCCATGGCAGCCCAGCGCGGAGAACACCTTTATATCCGCCTGTATGCCCGCGCCGCCGCCGCTGTCGGAGCCGGCGATTGTCAGCGCCCGGAAGCATTTCTTAGGCATAAACCTGTCCTTACTTCCTTCAAAATTCCGGCGGCTGCGCGCCGCGGGTTTTCCGCCGAGCATATCGCGGAAACCACGGCAACCCCGTCCGCGCCGGCGCAGACAGCCGCCGCCGCGTTCCGCACGTTGATGCCGCCTATGGCCACAAGCCTGTGGCGCGACATGGCGCGCAGCCGCTGCACTCCCTCCGCCCCCCATGGCGGTGAAACCGTTTTCTTTGTCGCGGTGCAGAATACCGGGCTTATGCCCAGATAATCGGCGTCAAGTTTTTCCGCCGCGCGGACCTGGGCCGGAGTGTCAACCGTAAGGCCTATAATGGCGCGCGGCCCCAGCAGACGGCGCGCGTCGGCATAAGGAATATCCCCCTGCCCGATATGCAGCCCGTCCGCGCCGCAGGCAAGGGCGACATCAGCCCTGTCGTTTATTATAAGAGAAACTTTGACAGCCGCCTTCACTGCGCGCGCAAGGGCGATGAAATCGCGCGTCGCGCAGTTTTTTTCGCGCAACTGCACGATGCCGACGCCCCCTTTCACCGCCGCGCAAATCAGCGGCAAAAGCGGCCTGCCCAGGCAGAGCGGACGGTCAGTTACAAGGCAAAGCCGCAAATCCGGTTTTCTCTTCAACACGGAGACGCTCCATATCCTTTTCGCCAATACTGTGCAGCGCGTCAAGAAAAGCCGCCTGGAAAGAGCCGGGACCGCGCGAATTCTCAGCCGCGATTTCACCGGCCATGCCCATAACCGCCATCGCATGCGCGCAGGCCTGCGCGGGGTCGCCGTTGACCGCCATAAACGCGCCCGCTATTGCCGAGGCCGCGCACCCCATGGCGGTAACCCGCGCCATCACGGGATGGCCGTTTTTTATGGCGACAATCCCGCCGGAGCCGGCGATATAATCCGTCTCCCCGCTTACAACCGCAACAGCCGCGCCCCTTCCCAGCAGCGAAACCGCCGCCTCAAGCGCGCCGCGCGACGGGGCGGTTGAATCCACCCCTTTTGTGCGGACATACGCCCCGGCAAGCGCCATTGTCTCGGAACCGTTGGCTCGCACCGCCGTTACGCCGCGCGCAAGCAGCCCGGCGGCGGTTTCGGTGCGATAGGCGGTGGCCCCTGCGCCCACCGGGTCAAGCAGCACGGGAATTTTTTTGCGGGCGGCGGCATCGCGCGCTTTTTCCATGGCGCAAACCCAGTCCGGGCTTAACGTTCCGATATTTATGACCAGCGCCGACGCCAGCGACGCCATCTCCGCCGCTTCCCCGCAGGCATGCGCCATCACCGGCGAGGCGCCCACGGCCAGCAGCGCGTTGGCGGTGAAATTCATAGCGACGTAGTTAGTGATGTTGTGTATCAGCGGTCCGGCGCGGCGTATTTCGCGCGCATCGCGCATTATCGTTTGCGGCGTTATCATTTTTCCTCCTGTAGAGCCTCATCGCGCAGAAATCCGGACCGCACATGGTGCAGCATTCGCCGTCTCCCGGCGGAGCGGCGCGCATGGCGCGTGCTGTTTCCGGGTCCAGCGCGAGGGAGAACTGCCTCTCCCAGTCAAAGGCAAAGCGGGCTTTGGACATTTCATCGTCCCGCTCGCGCGCATGCGGAACGCCGCGCGCGATGTCGGCTGCGTGGGCCGCGATTTTGTAGGCGATTACGCCCTGCCTTATGTCCGCCTCGTCGGGAAGGCCCAGATGCTCGCGCGGAGTAACGCAGCACAGCAGCGACGCGCCCTCCCGGGCCGCCAGAGCCGCCCCGATGGCGGAAGTGATATGGTCGTAGCCGGGGGCAATGTCCGTCACCAGCGGCCCCAGCACGTAAAACGGCGCGCCGCGGCAGATTTTGTCCGCCTTGCGCACATTCATAGCCACCTTGTGCATGGGAATATGCCCCGGCCCCTCCACCATAACCTGCGCGCCCGCCCGCCGCGCGCGCAGGACAAGCCCGCCCAACGTTTCAAGCTCGGCAAACTGGGCTTTGTCGCAGGCGTCGGCAAGGCAGCCGGGGCGCAGCCCGTCGCCCAAGCTGAGGCAGACGCGGCGCCGCCGCGCTATTTCGCAAATCCGGTCAAAGGCCGAGTAAAACGGGTTCTGCCTGTTTTTGCCGCGCATGTGCCGCGCCAGTATCGCCCCGCCGCGCGAGACTATGCCGGTAATCCTTTTCTCCGCGTGGGGCAGATGCTCCAGCAGCAGCCCGCTGTGCACGGTCATGAAATCCACGCCCTGTTCGGCCTGTTCCTCTATTACGTCCAGAATCAGCTGCTCCGTCAGATTTTCAGGCGAGCCGGCGCGCGCCAGCGCCTCATACACCGGCACGGTGCCGACCGGAACCGGAGAATTCTCCAGCATCATCCGCCGCATCAGCTTCAGGTCGCAGCCGGTGGACAGGTCCATCACGGTGTCCGCCCCGCATTCAAGGGCAATGCGCAGCTTGGCCTTTTCCGCCTTCCAGCCGGAGCGCCCCGCAGACGCGCCCAGATTCACATTCACCTTGCAGCCGAACGCGGCGCCTATCACGCAGGGATTAACCCCCTTGTGATTCGGATTGGCCGTCATCACCGCCCGCCCGGAGAAAATTTCCCTTCGCGCAAACTCGTCTGTATATTTCATTTGCAATCTCCTTGATAAAGGGGCAGCGCAAAACGCAAAAAAGCCGTTTTCCCGCAAAAGGGAAAACGGCCTTCAAACCTACTCCGTTTTCCTACGCCGGCATTACCCGGTTCAGGTGCGAGGGTGCATTCTCAGCCGCGCCCAAAGGCGCAGCGCCCCTAACGGAACATCAGCAGTCTAGATTTTTTGGAGTTCTACTGCAACGGCGGCGGAGCGGCTATCACGCCGGATTTCATTTTCACTTCGGTCTCTTTACGGGCGCGGGCGATAAGCTGCGCGGCGCGGTCGTAATACCAGCCTTCCGGCTGCGGATTTTGGGCGAGCCCCTCCTCCGCTGCCTTCGCCGCTACGGCGGCGGCGCAGCGCGCAAAACAGTCGGCATCGTCAACGGAGGGGACAATGCGGTCCCTGCGCAGGCCCTTGTTCCGTGCGAAAGCGGCTATTGCTTTTGCGGCGGAGACGCACATGGAATCGGAAATTCCGGACGCGCGCGCGTCCAGCACGCCCCGCCACACCGCCGGAAACGCCAGGCAGTTGTTGACCTGGTTCGGGAAATCCCCGCGTCCGGTGGCCACCACCGCCGCGCCCGCCGCGGCGGCCTCATCCGGCATTATTTCGGGAACCGGGTTGGCAAGCGCAAACACCACCGGATTTCTTGCCATGTACGAAATCCATTGCGGCTTTATGACGCCGGGGCCGCAGGCCGCCGCCGCAATTACCGCATCCGCCCCGCGCAGAGCTTCCTCCGCGCCGCCGGTAATCTGCCCGCCGTTTGTGACGGCGCAAAGCCGCTTTAGCACCGGCACGGGAGTAAGGTCGTGCCGCCTGCGGTGCAGCGCACCCAGCTTGTCCACCAGCACCAGGTTTTTAGGCTCCGCGCCGGCGGTTATAAGCAGCCGCGCCGTGCTGGAATTGGCCGCCCCCGCGCCTATAAGCGCGATTTTGGCGGTCCCGATAGTCCGCCCGGTAAGCTCCAGCGCGTTGAGCATTCCGGCCAGACACACCGTGGCTGTTCCCTGCGCGTCGTCGTGCCACACCGGTATCGGCAGCGAGGCGCGCAGCCGCGACAGCACGGTATAGCACGCGGGGGAGGCGATATCCTCAAGATTTATGCCGCCGAAGGAGGGGGCCGCCATTCTGGCGAAATCTATCACCGCACGGCTGGCGGGAACGTTTATGCACAGCGGCACCGCGTCCACCCCGCCCAGATATTTGAACATCATCGCCTTGCCTTCCATCACGGTCAGCGCGGCGTGCGGGCCGGCCTTGCCGTAGCCCAGAACGCGGGTCCCGTCGGAAATTATCGCTATGGTGTTGGCGCGGCTGGTATACTGCCAGGAAAGCGAGGCATCCTTCATCACCTCTTCCACCACCTGGCCCACTCCGGGGGTGTACCAGTCCGAAAAATCCCCTGCGGAGCGGACGGGCGCCTTCGGGGACATTTCCGTTTTCCCGCCGTAAAACCTGTGCAGTTCCGCCGATTTGCGCTCCATATAAAATATTCTAGAAAAAATGCGCCGCTTTTTGTTAGAATTATTCAAATACTGCGCTTTCCGCCCCAGTATCACGCGGCGGAGAAACCGGTCCGCGCAAATGCCACCGTAGCTCAGCGGTAGAGCGGACGTTTCATAAGCGTTAGGTCGGAGGTTCAACTCCTCCCGGTGGCATACAGTTTTCAGCAGGCTCGGAGGTCAGAATGGCTTTCTGGAATTCCAGCAAACCGGAAACACAGGCCGCGCCGGCGCCCATGCCGCAGCAGCCGGCGCTTCCGGCGTGCCCCGCCGTACCGCAGCCGCCGCCCAGCTTGCAGCCGTACTCCCAGCAGCCCAAGCCGATGCCGGCGCAGAAGCAACAGCTTGAGGAGCGGTTCAACGTCCTCATGCGCAACTCGGCGCGCACGCCGGCCATAGACCTCGCCATACAAATAAGCGACCTTATCCTTGAAGAGGCCGTGGCCAACCGCTCAAGCGACGTTCATTTCGAGTACCACGGAAACAACCTGCGCATCCGCTTCCGCGTGGACGGAATTCTGCAGGACGCGCTTATACTGCCGCGCAACCAGAACATACCCATAACCCAGCGGCTGCGCGTGCTGGCCGGGTTTGATCCGGAACCGCCCGCCACCTACCGCGCGGAGGAGGGGAGATTTCAGAAAATCCTCTCCGGCAGGCCCATACAGGTGCGCCTTTCCGCGATTCCGACCATAAACGGTGAAAAGCTGGTTCTGCGCGTGCTGGACAGGACGCAGATGGGACTCAACCTGGACCAGCTCGGCATAGCCGAGGATTCGCTGGAGACCATAAAGAGCGTCATCCACAACCCCTACGGGATATTTTTCGTCACCGGCTCCACCGGCAGCGGCAAGACAACCACGTTGTATGCCATGCTCAAAACCATCAACTCGCCGATGATAAACATCCTCACGCTGGAAGACCCGGTGGAGTACCGGCTGGAAGGAATCAACCAGGCGCAAATCAATTACAAAAGCGGTTTTGTGTGGAGCGAGGGTCTGCGCACCATACTGCGCCAGGACCCCAATATCATAATGGTGGGAGAAACGCGCGACCACGAAACGGCGGAAATCAGCATGCGCGCCGCCCTCACCGGGCATCTGATATTCACCACCCTGCACACAATCAGCGCCCCCGGCGTGGTGGAGCGGCTTTTTGAAATGGGAACGCCGCCTTTTCTGATAGCGTCTTCCATGATAGGCTCCATGGCGCAGCGGCTGGTGCGCAAAATCTGCCCGCAATGCGCCATGGAATGCCTGCCCCCGCCGCAAACAGCCGTTGACGAATTTGTAAAGACGCTGGAGCCGTCCGAAGGCAAGGTGGTGCGCGACATACTGCTCACCCCCGGCGGCAAATTCCGGCAGGAGCGCGGCTGCCCCGCCTGCCGCAACACAGGATTTTCCGGACGGGTGGGCATATTTGAAATCATGCTCATGAACGAGCAGTTGCGCAAGCATGTGCTGGAGCACAGCTCCACGGACATTATCCGCCGCACCGCCATACAGAACGGAATGCGCACGCTTCTGATGGACGGCATGTTCAAGGCCTGGAACGGGCAGACCACCATATCCGAGGTGCTGCGTGTTACCGCCACAATGGTATAGCGTTATGCGCAAAGCAATCAGAAAAATGGTGCGGGTGGCATGGGGTCTGGCCGCTCTGGTGCTGGCCTGGCAGTTTGTGATGGACGCGCTGCACGGCTATGCGGATTACATGCTCTCGCTCATCACCGTCTACGCCGCGGTGCTAGGCGGCGTAACCCTGGTTGCCTACCTGATAGACCGCGCCGCCGCCGGAACCCCGCCCAAGTGAAGCGGCTTGCCGTAACCGGCGGGCTGGTCGTTGCGGAAAACTCGGCAATCCGCGCGGATGTCTTCATAGAAAACGGCAAAATCTCGGCGGTGCGCCCTCCTTCAAAACACGCGCCAAAAGCGGACATCGTTATAGACGCGCGGGGAAAAACCGTAATTCCCGGCGTCATAGACGCGCATGTCCATTTCAGCCTTCCCGCCGGAGATATCACAACAAGCGATGATTTTTCGTCGGGCTCGCACGCGGCCATCGCCGGCGGGGTTACAACAGTCATAGATTACACCACCCAGCCGCCGGGCATCGGGCTGGAGCGCGCCGCGCGGGCGCGGCTTGCGAAAATGCGCGGCAAAATGCGCTGCGACTATTCGCTGCACTGCATAATCCCGTCCTGGACAAAACTTAAAAACCCCGCCCGGCAGATGAAGACGTTGTGCCGCATGGGGATTCCCTCCTTCAAGATGTTCATGATTTACGGCGAGCGCGGAATGCAGTCCGGCGACGCGGATTTGCACGAGGCCATGCTGGCCGCCAAAGCCTGCGGCGCGACACTATGCCTTCACGCGGAATCCGACGGGATAATACGACATCTCTCCGCAAAACACGCCGGAGAGGGGATGCGCGGCTTTGTGCGCTCAAGACCGGATTTCAGCGAATGGGAGGCGGTGCAGCGCGCGCTTGTCTGGGCGGAGGCTGCGGGGGCGAAAGTGTATTTCGTGCATCTTTCGGCAGGCAGGTCGGCGCGGATTATAACGGCGGCCCGCGCCGCCGGAATACACGCGATGGGCGAAACCTGCCCGCAGTATCTCGCGCTTGACCAGTCCGCCCTGCTTGGAAAAAACGGCCATTTTTACGCCACCTGCCCGCAGGTCAAAACAAAAAAAGACTCCGCGCTTTTGTGGCAGGCGCTCAAGGAAGGCGCGGTTTCAACTATAGCCACCGATTCCTGCACTTTCAACTCGTCGCAGAAAAACCGCTGGCGCGGCGATTTCTCAAGAATCCCGTTCGGCATTCCGGGAGTGGAAACCTCTATTCCGCTGATATACACGCTGGGCGTCCTCAAAAACCGCATTTCGCTTCTGGAAATGACGCGGATGCTGAGCCTCAATCCCGCAAAAATCATGGGGCTCTATCCCCGCAAAGGCGCAATACGCCCCGGCGCGGACGCCGACCTTGCCATACTGGACACGAAAAACGTCAAGGCCGTTGACCATGCCGCCATGCAAACCAATTGCGACTGGAACCCGTATCAGGGCATGAAACTCAAAGGCTGGGCGGAAACGGTGATTTTGCGGGGGGAAATCGCCGCCAGAAACGGCGCCCCCGTCTCCGCCGCCCCCGAAGGCGTTTTCCTCCCGCGCCGCCCCGGCGCATTCATCTGATTATGCCTGCTTTTGTTCTCCTGACATCGTAACGAACTCTCCCCTGTCAGGATATGCCGTGCCAAGCCAGAGAAAAGATTCGGCATGCCATAGCGGTTTGCCATTAGACTTGCCTGAATAGAATTTCGGTTGCATTTTGCTGTATGGCGATATACAATATATTGTACGGAATCGTACATATAGTTGTATGAATAAATACAGAATAGATAAAGACGGACTGATTGAGACAATGGGCGCATGGAATGCCTTTTTCAGAAGGCGCGTCCATCTGATAGCCTGCGGCGGCACGGCGATGACGCTGCTCGAAATCAAAGAATCCACCAAAGATATTGACTTCATCGTGCCGAATGAAAGCGAATACCGATACCTGGCGGCAACGCTGGCCGATATGGGATATGCCAACATTTCCGAGTTCGGCTGGAAGAGGGACGGCGGTTTTATTTTTGACCTCTACCCCGGAAGCAGGGTATATCAAACGGATTTGCTGGAATCCCCGCTTAAAAGCGGAAATAATACGCTGTTCAGGGAATTTGCGCGTATCTATATCGGCATTCTCAACCCATACGACATCATAATCACAAAGCTGTTCCGGGCTTCCGGCGTTGATATTGAGGATTGCGCCGGCCTGCTTAAGACGGCCGGAAAGAAAATAGACTGGGCCAGGCTTGAGGGGCGTTTCCGTGAAACCGCGTCATACAGCGTATTTGAGGACAAGGCCAATGCAAATTTCAACGCCTTCAGGGAAAACATTAGACGCAGGAAACTTATATGAAGAATAACGAGCTGCTGAAAAAAGCCGAAGCACTGGGGTTTCCGCTGTATCAGGCGCAAACCGAAACAAACGTTTGCCGCGCTTTGGCGGAAATCATAAGAAGCCGCAATCCGCGTCTTTGGGAGGGCTTCCCGGTAATGCTTGCCAATGCCGCCGAAAAAGGCGGGTTCAGCCTTGCGCGGCTGAAGGCGCAGATGAGCAGTCCGGCGGAACGAAAGCTGGCGGAAAAGCTTTTTCTCATGTCCGCAGCGCTTTACAATGCCGCCGGAATCAAATTCGCCTGGGCGGCCCATCCCGAACAGCGGAAATATCTGGCCAACTTCAAAAATGGCGCCGCCATAGAAATAGGCAACTACAATTTCCCGCCGGAAAAGCTAAAGACGGTTTTCGGCGCATATTACGCAAACAAAGCCGGACAAATAGCCGATGTCTTGTCCGCCAGAAGCGATTTCAGCGTTGAATATGCCCTGTCGCAGATATTCACCGCCAGGCAGAAAGAGCTGTTCTTCAAAAAATTGCGCGGCGAGAAGCTGACAAAAACCGAAAAAGAGTATTTTTCCCGCGCAGTGAAAAAAAAGGTTTTGGCATTGGCAAATGAGGATTTGCACCGTCTGGCCGTGAAACTTCTGGAATAGCCGGTTTCCTGCCGGGAAACGCGGAGGCTATCCCGCACGGCAATGCAGCAGTTGGCGGACGGCGGAGATGTCGGCTTTTATGCCGGAGACAAGCTCGCTGAGATTATAGAACTTGGCCTCGTTGCGGATTTTGGCGGAAAAATCTATTTCCACTTCCTCGTCGTAAATATCGCGCATGAAATCCAGTATGTGCACCTCGCACAGCGGGATATGCGAGTGTATGGGATTGACCGTCGGGCGAAAACCTATGTTGGCCACTGCGTTGAACCGCTCGCCGCGCACGTTGGCATGCACCGCGAACACGCCGCGCGGCAGTATCTTGCAGGCGCCCGCGTCCAGATTGGCGGTCGGGTATCCCAGCTTGCGGCCAAGCCCCTTGCCGCGCACCACCGTCCCTTTCAGCGAATACGGACGGCCCAGCAGTTCCGCCGCCTCCTCCACAAGCCCCTCGTGCAGGTATTGCCGTATCTGGGTGGAGGAGATTTTATGGCCCTGGGCCTTTACAAAATGCAGCACCACAAGCTCTATGCCGCGCGTCTCGCATTCCCGCCGCAGCCAGTTCACATGCCCCTGCCGGCCGGCGCCGAAGGCGAAATCCTGACCGGCAAGAATGCCGCCGGCGCGCAGTTTTTTAACAAGCACCTCGTCCAGGAACCGTTCGCACGACATGGCGGCAAGCCCGCGCGTAAACTCCAGCGAGACGGCGGCATCCGCGCCGCATTGCTTCAGCAGCGCGCCGCGCTCGCCGGGCAGGGTTATCATGCTCTGCTCCGGCTTGCCGGACAGAAACGCCTTGGGCGGAATGGGGAAATAGACGGCAAGGCTTTTCATCCCGGAGGCGCGCGCGCGGGCTGAAAGCTCGGCTATAACCTCCCGGTGGCCCAGGTGCACGCCGTCAAAAGTGCCTACCGCTATGAAATTCCTCATAAATTTTCAACCGGCAGCAGGCGCGCATAAAGCTCGTCCCTGCCAATGGTTTTAAGCGCATCGGCGGGGATGGCGCCGTCAACGCGGAACCCGCCCGCCTCCAGCCGGCGCAATGATTTCAGATGCGCGCCGCAGCCGAATTTTTCGCCCAGCATTTGCGCAAGAGAGCGCACATACGTCCCGCCGGAGCATCTTACCGTGAAAGCCAGCTCCGGCGCGCGCCATTCAAGGCTGTCCCATCCGTAAATAGTAATCCGGCGCAGCATCTGCTCCGGCAGCTGCCCGCCGCGGCGGGCTATGCGGTGCAGCGGCTCCCCATGAAACTTGACGGCGGAATAGGGGGGGACAGGCTGCGTTATCTCCCCGGCAAGCGAGCGCGCCGCCTCAACAAAACTTTCCGGCGCAACCGGCGGGAGGGGGGAAACCTTTGTTATGCTGCCGTCGGCGTCCCAGGTGTCGGTGGTGGCGCCAAAGAGCATGGTCCCGCTGTAAGTCTTTCCCGCCTGCTGGAAACGGCTTTGCAACCGCGTTGCACCGCCGGCCAGCAGCACAAGCAGCCCGGTGGCTGCCGGGTCCAGAGTGCCGGTATGGCCTATGCGCCGCATTCCCAGCGCGCGCCTTGCCACCATCACGGCGTCATGAGAGGTCCAGCCGGAAGGCTTGTCCACCAGCAGCACGCCGGAGATTTCAGCGGCCCCGTTTTGTGGCGGCGGCGGTTTTGCCGGCGTGTTCATAAGCGGCTTTTACGGCGGCGAGCATTCTGTTCTTCATTTCCGAAAGCGAAAGCTGGGATTTGCAGCCCGCCGCGTTGCGGTGGCCGCCCCCGCCGAAAAGCTTGGCAAGCTTGCTTACGTCCACATGGCCCTTGGAGCGCAGATTCACGGCAAGGCGGGACTCTTCCTCGCGCAGCAATACGGACACCTGCGCGCCCGGCACCATCAGGCCGTAGTTGACTATATCCTCGGTATGCTGGGGCAGCGCCCTGGCGGCGGCGATGTCCTGCCGCGTAAGAAAAGAAAATGCGGTGCGCCCGCCGTCCAGCATCTCCAGCCTGGAGAGGGCCGCGCCCAGCAATTTGAGCGCGGGATAGGCGCGGGTGCCGTAAACCCTGTCGTTTACCTTCCAGGGTTTGAAACCGGTTTCCAGCAGCGCGGCGGCAACCGTATGCGCGCGCGCGGTGGTGGAGGGATAATGGAAACGCCCCGTGTCCGTGGCCAGGCCGACGTAGAGATATTCCGCCTCGCGCGCGCTGATTTTTATCCCCATGGCGGATATTATGCCGTAAAGCAGCTCCGCCGTGGAGGAGGCCGCAGGGTCTACGTAGTTTACCGTGCCGTAATTTTCAAAGGTGCGGTGATGGTCTATGTTCACAACCGCTTTCACGCGGGAGAGGACTTCCCGTATATTGCCCGCGCGCGAGGGGGTGGAGCATTCTATCAGGATGGCGGCGTCGTAATTGCGCTTTGAAGGCAGCTTGCCCGCATGAATGCGCGACGCGCCGTGAAGAAAGCTGAGGTTGTCCGGCACCGGGTCCGCGCTGTAGAGCCAGGACTTTTTGCCGAAACGCCGCAGCACCGAGGCCATGCACAGCATGCAGCCGATGGTGTCCCCGTCCGGGTTCTGATGCCCGGCGAGAAAAAAAGAATCGTATTTTTTCAGCGTCTCCGCCAGCGCGGAAAGCGGCAGTTCAGCCGGGGTTTTTTTCGTCTCGCCCATCTTTTTCCATGGCAATCAGGTTCAGAATGTTTTCCACGCGCGCCGCGCTGGCGGGCGTGGGGTCAAAACGGAAATCCAGCATGGGCAGCCGCCGCATATGCAGCCGGGACCGCAGCACCAGGAGAATTTCCCGCTTGAGTCTGCGAAACACCAGGTCCGCCGCTTCGCGCTCCGCCTGGCCGCCCAGCGCGGAATAATAGACGGTCGCATCCTCAAGGCTGGCGGAGACCTTCACGCAGGTAACCGTTATTATCCCCGTGCAGCGCGATTTGACCAGCACGGAGGCTATCTCGGTTTTGAGCAGTTCCGCAATCCGCTCGCGGCGGTTGTTCACTTGGGGCCGTCCATGGTGCGCAGAACCGTTTTCTTCTCGTAGGGTTCCACAATGTCGCCGGGCTTGATGTCGCGGTAGCCATCCACCAGTATGCCGCATTCAAAGCCCTTCTCGACTTCCTTGACGTCTTCCTTGAACCGCTTGAGGCCGGATATCTTGCCGCGATGCACCGGCTTGCCGGCGCGCAGAACGCGCGCATCGGCGCCGCGCACCATTTTCCCTTCCAGCACAAACGAGCCCGCGATTGCGCCGGAACTGAGGCTGAATGCCTGGCGCACCTCGGCTTTGCCGGTCGGGACTTCCACGATGTCGGGCTCCAGCAGGCCTTCCATGGCGGCCCTTACCTGGTCCAGCAGGCTGTAGATGATGTCGTAGCTGCGGATTTCTATGCCCGCGCGGTCGGCCTCGAAGCTGGCGTTGGATTCTGTATCCACGCGGAAGGCCAGCACCACGGCGTCGCTGGCCTTGGCCAGCAGTATGTCGGATTCGTTCACATTGCCCGCGCCGGAGTGGATTATCTTGATTTCCACCTCTTCGTTGCCCAGCCGCTCCAGCGAATCGCGTATAGCCTGTATGGAACCCTGCACGTCCGCCTTCAGAATGATTTGCAGCGTTTTCAGCTTGCGGGATGCCACCTGGGAATGCAGTCCCAGCAGCGTAACATGCTTCTGATGGGCTATGGTGGCCTCGCGAGCGGCGCGCTGGCGCTGCTCGGCTATCTGGCGCGCTTCGCGCTCGGATTCAACCACATGCAGCATGTCGCCTGCGAGGGGCGGCTCCCCTGTAAAACCCAGCACCTCCGCGGGCATGGAGGGTTTGATGCCGTCCAGCCTGACGCCGTGCTCGTCCACCATGGCGCGCACTTTGCCGTAGGTGGAGCCGACTATGAACGGGTCGCCGACGCGAAGCGTGCCTGCCTTGACCAGCACTGTGGCGACGACGCCGCGCTTGGAGTCGCGTTTTGCCTCCACCACGGTGGCAATGCCCGGCTTGTCCGGGTTGGCTTTAAGCTCCATCAACTCGGCCTGGAGCAGAATCATATCCAGCAGTTTGTCTATGTTGAGCTTCTTCTTGGCCGAGATGTCAACGAATATGCTCTTGCCCTGCCACTCCTCGGACAGAAGGCCGTGCTGCGCCAGTTCCTGCCGGATTTTGGCGGGATTTGCGCCCGGCAGGTCTATCTTGTTGACCGCCACTATTATGGGCGCGCCGGCTGCCTTGGCGTGGTCTATAGCCTCCACCGTCTGGGGCATGACGCCGTCGGTGGCGGAAACCACCAGTATGACGATATCCGTGGCCTGCGCCCCGCGGGAGCGCATGGCGGTGAACGCCTCGTGGCCCGGGGTGTCCAGAAACACTATATCGCCTTTCGGATGGCAAACCTTGTAGGCGCCTATGTGCTGGGTTATCGCGCCGGATTCCAGAGAACAGAGGTCGGATTTCCGTATGGCGTCCAGCAGGCTGGTTTTGCCGTGGTCCACATGGCCCATTATGGTTACCACCGGCGGGCGCGGCTTAAGCGATTCGGGCTTGTCGGCGTCCTTGCCGACGGTTTCCAGCTTGTTTTCCGCAAACATCTGCGCGATTTCAAGCTGAAAGCCCATTTCGCCGGCTACAAGCTCTGCCAGTTCGCTTTCCAGCCGCTGATTGATTGTGGCGTAGACGCCCATTGTCATCAGCTTCTTTATAAAGTCGGTAACCTTTATGCCCATTTTCTCGGCAAGCTCGCGCACCGTGGGCTGGCCGATGATTTTTATGACCGGCTTGGCCGGTTTTGGCGGGGCTGCGGGCTGGGCCGGTTTCACGGGCTGCGCCGCCTGCGGCGCTGCCGCAGGCTGGGCGACCGGCGTGGCCGGCGCGGGCTGCGCCGGAGCCGGGGCAGCCGCCGGTTTTACCGGAGCGGGCTGCGCCTGCTGCGGCTTTGCCGCCGGAACCGCAGGCTGCGCGGCCGGACTGGCCGGAGCCGCGGCATGAGGCTGCTGCGCCGCCGGAGCGGCGGGGGCATGAGCCTCCGCCTTGTGCGTGACCGGGGGAACAGCCGCCGGTTTAGGCGCGGCCTGGTGAATCTGGTGAGGAGCCGCCGGATGCGCGGCATGAACCGGACTGGCCGGCTGCTGCGCCGCCGGAGCGGCAGGAGCATGAACCTCCGCCTTGTGCGCGACCGGCGCGGCGGCAGAAATTTCAACTTTATGGGCCGGGATTTCCGGCTTCTGTCCCGTTTCCTCCGCAACGGCCTTTTTAGGGGCGGCCTTGCGTTTGGACGCGGATTTGGCGCCATCTACAGCCGGTTTTTTTGCGGCGGTTTTTTTTACTGCGGAAACCGTCTTTTTCTTTTTAACCTCGGCGGCTTCGGCATCCTGCGCAGCGGCGGTTTTTTCCGCCGGTTTAACTGCCGCTTTCTTCGGTTTTGACGCCGGTTTGGACGGTTTCGGTGTTGTCATTGCTGCTGGTCTCCTCTGCGGGGGAATTGGTTTCGCCGGAAGCGTCCGCCGCAGTCTGGCTGGCTTCCGTCTGGGGGGCAAGGCCCTTTTCCTGCACGTACTTGCGGGCGCCCTGTATTATCTTGGCCGCCGTCTTGGCGCCCACGCCCTGCAGCGTGGACAAATGCTCCGGCGTAAGCGAGGCTATTTTGACTATATCGGTGATGCCGGCCTTTATCAGCAGCTCCGCCGTCTTGGGGCCTATGCCGTCTATTCCGGTAAGGTCGTTGGCTGCGGCCTGCTGGACTTTGCGGCCTTCTTCCTGCACCTGGGACTCGCTTTTGACATCAAGCTCCCAGCCGGTTATTTTGGAGGCGAGCTTGATATTCTGCCAGTCCTTGCCTATGGCGACGGCAAGCTGGTCGTCCGGCACTACAATCAGCGCGCGCTTGGTTTCCTTGTCCAGCGCGCGCACGGAGGAAACCTTCGCGGGCGACATGGCGTTGGTTATCATCTGGGCGGTGTCCGGGCTCCAGGAGATAAGATCTATGCGCTCGCCGCTAAGCTCGTTGGTAACCGCGCGTATTCTCATGCCGCGCATGCCGACGCAGGCGCCGATGGGGTCCACCTTGGAATCCGCGCCGCGCACCACCACCTTGGAGCGGAACCCGGCGTCGCGCTCTATGGAGACAAGCTCCACCAGCCTGTCGTTGATTTCCGGCACTTCCACTTCAAACAGCCGGGTCAGGAAAAGCGGCGCCGAACGGGAAAGTATTATGTAAGGCCCGCGCTGCGTCCTGTCCATGCGGGACACGGCGGAGCGGTAGCGGCCCATTGCCGGGTCGTCCGATGTCATCAAGTCCTTCTGGGCCAGCACGCGCAGAATCACGGCTTTCACCCTGCTGTTGGGGGCGTAGCGTTCCTTGCGAATCTGCTCGCAATAGGGAAGCAGCGCCTCGGCCTTGCCGATGTCAACCACTATGTCGCGGTCGCTGAAGCGGCGCACCATGCCGGTGATAACCTCGCCCTCGCGCGGCTTGTATTCGCGGTAAAGATTGTCGCGCTCTATGTCGCGCACTTTCTGGATAAGCACCTGCTTGGCGATTTGCGCCGCTATGCGCGAGAAATCGTTGATGTCCAGCGCGATGTCTATTTCCTGGCCAAGCTCCGCGGTGGGGGAGGCTTTTTTGGCGTTTTCAAAGCCAATTTCCAGTTCCGGGCTGGACACGGCCTCCACCACTTTAAGGCGGTGCCAGGCTTTCATGCCGCCGGTTTCGGGGTCCATCTTGGCGGAAATCTGGGCGTTTTTGCCGATATGCTTGCGCAACGCGGAAACAAGCGCGTCCTCTATGGTCTTGAACACCTCTTCTTTTTTGATGTTGCGCTCCCTCTCCAGCCGTTCAAGGGCCGTAACAAGGTCTTTGGGTTGTGTGTCTTCCATCGCCGTCTCCTTAGTATTTCCGCAATGCGGAGGTTAAAATTCAAGAACGGGGTCCAGCCGCGCCGACTTTATGTCGCCGTAACTGAATACGTATGTATTGGCCGCGTCGGAGAGCGTCATTTTCTCCCCGTCGGCGGAGGCTATCACTCCGGTAAAAAACGCCCTTTTTTCAACCGGCTGCCGGAGTATCAGCTTCACCCTCTGCCCCGCGAAACGGATGAAATGCTCCGGTTTTTTCAGCGCCCGGTCAACTCCGGGGGAGGACACCTCTATCACATAAGCCCGCTCCACCAGATTTTCCATTTCCAGGGCAGCGCTGATTTTGTCGCTCATCAGCCCACAATCGCCGATAGAGACGGGTTTCCCGTCCTTCCTGTCTATGAAAAACTGGAGCAGCGCCTTCGCCCCGTGGCCAGCTATGTGCAAATCCACAAGCTCCATATTCTGCTGGTCAAACAGAGGGGCCAGGGCCTGTTCTATCTTATCGGTGTTATATGTCATGGCTCAAGCTAAAAAAAAAGCGGCCTCCAACTGCCAGCCACTCTCCTTATACAGATGGTAGCATTTGCCCGCCCGCCGCGTCAAGACCGTAAGGGTGCGGGGGATTTGTTTTGACACTCCGCGTTTTATATATTTGTTGAGGCGTTCGGGAGGTGGTTATGGGAATAGATTTTCATATCAATATCAAGCGGAAGATTACGGTGAACGGGAAGGAATACGGCTCGCCGGAAGAGGTGCCGGAACACTACCGGCAGACCGTGCGAAATGTCTTGGACTCCGCAGGGACGCTCGCCGGCGGAAGCAAGATAACAGTCAACGGCATGGGCTACGACAGCCCCGAGGCCATGCCGCCGGACACGCGCAGAATTTACGAGGAATCCCTCAGAAAGGCCAAAGTGGTGTCGCAAAACACCGGAATGCCCATGCCGGCCCTGGAGCAGGAGGGTGCGCTGTCCAGGCGGGCCATAATAATCCTGCTGCTGCTGGCCGGTCTTATCCTGCTGCTTAAATTCTTCAGGCCCGGGTAAAGCATACCCGCAGGGATGGGAACCAGTTTTCACAAACTGGAAAATGGGCTATGGTTGAGCAGGCTTGCCCTGATGTTCCGCGAACCACCGCAAGATTTCCCGGAATACGGCGATGCCGGGCGGTTCTGAAACCGGCGCGCGCGAATCGCGCAAATCATGCCCCCGTCCCGGAAAGCGGCGGATAGTAGTATTCTTCCTTCCTGAACGCGAAAGTTCCGAGACCATAAAATCAAACGATTCCACGGGAACGTTCGCATCCTCGCTGCCATGTGCCAGAAACAGCCGCGCCCTGGTTTTCGCTGCCCAACTGCGGGAAATCCGCGCTATGGGAAAGCGGGGGGGGGGGGGGAGGGCCCGCGGGGCCCTTGACAACTATTTTTCGCACGCTAGACTAATCCCAGCAAACACGCACGGAGGCATTATGGGAAGGATATTGACCGCTTTCTTTTTTATGCTTGCGCTGGCGGCTTCGGCCCGCTGCGAAGGCGCCATAGCCACACTTGTGTTTTACAGCGACTCCAGAACCGGGGAACCGCCCGCGGTTGTCGGCGCGGCCGTGTCCGGCGATAATGGCGGCGGGGAAGAGGGTTTTGCTGCCGCAGCCGCAGGCGGCGCGGCGCAGTCGGTTTTTCAGGAAGCTTTTGAGGGGGCGCGGGCGGACATGAAATCCTGCCGCGTAAATGCCGGCGGGCGCGGCTATTACAAAGCCTCCTGCCTCAACCCCATAATCTCCGGCATGGTGCGACTGGCCGCGCGTGAATTTCCGCTGTATGCCGGGCTTATACCCGGGCAGATACGGTCAAAACTCAACTCCTGCGCGGCGCGGACAACGTCTGCGGGCGGGGAGCGCTACTACGACGCGGGCTGCGTAAACAGCGGAGTAGACGAACTCGCGGGCATGATTGAGTAGAGATTTCAGACGGATGCAAAAACTCCGGTTCGGGGGACAAACCGCCGCTTACTCATCCTCCAGGTCATATTCATCCGACATCATCCACTTTCCGGCTTTCTTTATTTTGCTGGGGCTGGATCTGCTTGTATTGCGTAAATCGCCAAAGCGGTACATGAAGGAAATCCTCTGGGCATTGCCCAAATCGCCGCACGGAGCGAAACCGTAGTCAACCCTCCAGTTCGGACGCTCGTAACCGGCGCCCAGCGCGAATTGCCCGGTGGAACCGGATGAGCCTGCGCCCTCCGCCTGCCAGCCGGCGCGCAGCAGCAGCCTGTCCCACTGGCTGAAAGAATTGCGCACGGCATATTCCAGGCCGGCGCGCGCGCCGGACGCGCTGCTTGATTCCACATAGTCACCCACAGCCATCAGATACTCGCCCAGCTTAAGCGAGGCGCCGACCCGTTTTGTAAGCGGCAGAGAAAACGTCATGTCGCCGACGGCCATGCCGGGGCCGACGTTCTGCAGCGCCGCGCCAAGGCGCAAATGTCCGAAAAAACCCATCACTCCCAAATCTATGGCAGAGCCGCTGGCCACCGCGTCGTCAACCGACTGGCGCATGTATTTCACCGCCGCGCCCACCGCGAAATTAAGCCCGATATTCTTTGCGGCGGCAGCCATAAAACTGGATTCCCCCGCTCCGAAACTGCCTGTGGTGTTTCCGGAGGCGTCCGTCCTGTCCATCGGGCTGATGGTAAACAGGTTCAGCGCGCAGCCGAGGGTTACGTCGTTGCCCACGGGGAACGCGGCGGAGCCGTACTCGCTTTTTATGCCGGATATCCATTCGGTATGCGTAAGCGAGACATCGCTGCGCGGCAGCCGGGCTATGCCCGCCGGATTGTAAAAGAGCGAAACGGAATCATCGCCCACAGCGGTATACGCGCCACCCAGCGCCATGGCGCGGGCGGAAGCATCAACCTCAAGCGAAGGCATGGAGGATGCGCCAGCCCCCGCAAAAGCGGCCCTGGACGCAAGCAAGATAATAATGGCAGCCTTCATATAATCACCAGATTATCGCCGCGTTGACCATGCGCGTTCCCATGTCCGATGTTTTCACGACAAACACATAGACCCCGGTGGCCGCGCGTTCCCCGCCGGAATTGACGCCGCGCCATGTTGCAACGTTGGAACTGTCAATATCTCCCGATGCGCGGGAGAGCGTTTTTACAAGCCGTCCGGAAACTGAGTAAATTCTGATCTCCAGCCCCTGCGCGGAGGCGGGAATGCCGTCTATGGTCATGTGCTGGCTCATCATGCGGCAGGGGTTGGGATAAATCCTAAGCGCGACAGCCGGCGCCAGAACCGGAGAGGAATTGTTGTTGGACGATGGTGTTGAAGTGTCCACCGTGAAATTGTACGAGGCCAGCGGGCCGGCGTTGCCCACATTGTCGGTCGCCTTCACCATGAACCAGTAGACCCCGTCGGCCAGGCTGGACAGAGACACGCTGGTTCCGGTAGTGGCAGTGCTGGCAACAGCCGCATAAACGCTGCCCGTGGAAAGCTGGTAGTTGTAATGCGCGATGCCGGAACCGTTGTCGGAGGCGCCCCACGAGAACGCCGGATTTATATCGTTGGTGACAGAGACCGGTTTCGTGACAAAGCTGGGCGTATAGGGGGCGGTCAAATCCGTCAGTACGCCGGGGGACGAGGTAACCGAGGACCAGACGTTGGATATATTCTTGCTCTTCACGGCGAAGTAGTAGCGAGTGTTGTCGGCCAGGTGCAGGCCGGACGCCACCGCATATGTCGTTACACCCACGAATGTCCAGTCAACCACATTATTGCCGCCGGGGGTGGTGCCCACGGCATAGCTGTAGCCATAAGAGCCCGCCGCAGCAGCCCAGTTGGAATACAATGTGGTGCCGGAGCCGGTATACGGCAGTTCCACCAGATTAAGCCCGTCATACACATATGCCGGCGCGGCGGCGGCAGCCGGCGTGCTGGCGTCTATCGCGAACTGGTAAACGCGCAGGGAACTTTCGTTCCCGGCATTGTCTATTGTCTTGACCATGAACCAGTAAGCGCCATCCGCCTTGTTGGAAAACACGGCGCTTGTGTCTGTCGTGTTTACGGCTATGGAGGGGTTGTATGTGGCGCTGGCCGACAGCTCGTAAACATAGCCCGCCACGCCGGAACCGCTGTCCGAGGCCGTCCACGAAAACACCGGATTGGTGTTGTTAGAGGAGGTGGCGGGCTTGACCAGAAGGGCGGGCATGGCCGGAGCGGTGAAATCCGTCAGGACACCGGGCGATGTGGTGGCAGCCGACCAGACATTGGACACGTTCTTGCTTTTCACCGCGAAGTAATATCGCGTGTTGCTGGAAAGCGAAAGCGCCCTCACCACATATGTGGACATGCCCACATCCGTCCAGCCGACGATATTGGTTCCGTACATGGCCGTACCTATGGCATATCTGTAACCTTCGGAATTGGCCGCCGGCGCCCAGTTGGCCGACAGCGTGAACGTAGACGCGGTATAGGAGGTTTCGGACGCGGCCAGGCCGTCATAGACATACGCCGGCGCGGAGGGCGCTCCCGTGGACGAATCAACCCTGAAGGCATATGTGGTTACCGGGCTTGCATTGCCCGCATAATCCAGCGTTTTCACCATGAACCAGTAGTTGTTGTCCGCGACATAAGAGAAGGTGACAGACGGCGTGGAAGTCGCCACCGCCGAGGAGTCGCTCCATGAAGAGCTGATGGCCAGTTCGTAAAGATAGCTTGCCACGCCGGACACCGCGTCCGTGGACGTCCACACAAAAGCCGGGTACTTGTAGTTGGAAAGCGCCGCCGGCGTGGACACGAAAACGGGGGCCGAGGGCGCCGCGGAATCTATCACGAAAGAGGCCGTAGCCAGGCCGCTGGCATTCCCCGCGCCGTCCACCGCCCTGACCATGAACCAGTAAGCGCCGTCCGCCTTGTTGGAGAAGGAAACGTTTGCCTGCGCGGTGGAACTGGAGGCGGGGGCGCTCCACACGCTGGAGGTGGAAAGCTCGTATGAATAGCTTGCCACGCCGGAACCGCTGTCCGAGGAGCTCCACGCGAAAGACGGGTTCTTGCCGGAGGAAAACGCCGCCGGCTGGGAAGAGAAGGACGGCGTGTCCGGCACGGCAGTGTCCACCGCGAAGGGATACACGGTCGCCTCGCTCATGTTGCCGGCGGTATCCCTGGATTTGACCATGAACCAGTAGCTGCCGTCGGCCAGATTGGAGAATGACACGGAGTTTGCTGAAATTGAGACCGAGGCGGCGTCGCTCCATTCTGAAGTTGCCGCAAGCTCGTAGACATACCCCGCCAGACCGGAACCGGAATCCGACGCCGTCCAGGCAAACGACGGGTTTTTGCCGACAGTGGCGGAGGCCGGTTTTGTGGTCAGCGCGGGCGCGGCGGGCGCGGTGGAGTCAATTTTGAAGGAATAAGTGGCAAGCGCCCCGGTGTTGCCGGAATTGTCGCGCGCTTTCACCATAAACCAGTAGTTGCCGTCGGCCAGGCCGGAATACTCAACCGCCGCGTCCGCGGATGTTACTGCGGAGCCGTCGCTCCAGGAGCCGGTGGTGGAAAGCTCGTATATGTAATTTGCAAGGCCGGAGCCGCCCGTGTCTGCAACGGTCCAGGCAAAAGAGGGGCTGGAATTGGCGGTAACGGCGGCGGGTTTGGTTGTCAGGGCCGGCACGCCGGGGGCCGTCGCATCAATGCTGAACGGATATATCGCCGCCTCGCTTGTGTTGCCGGTATTGTCTCTGGCTTTCACCATGAACCAGTAAGTCCCTTCCGTTATGTTGGAAAACGAAACGGATGTTCCCGTGGTGGCGGTGGAAACGGCGTCGCTCCAGATGCTGCTGGCGCGCAGTTCGTAGACGTATCCCGCCAGGCCGGAGCCGGAATCCGAAGACGTCCACGCAAATGCCGGGTTGGTGCTGGCGGAATATGTTGCCGGCATGGAGGTAAACGACGGCGTTTCCGGGGCCGTGGTGTCCAGCGTGAAAGCGTAGGAGGCAATGGCGCTGACGTTGCCGGCGCTGTCCCGCGCCTTGACCATGAACCAGTAATTGCCGTCGGCCATATCGGAAAAAGAAACAGACGCGCCGGTGATGTCAATCGCAATGGCATTATCCCAGCCGGCGCCCGACGCCAGCTCATAAGTGTATCCCGCGATGCCGGAGCCGCTGTCGGAAGCGGTCCAGGCAAAGGAGGGGTTTTTGTTGGAAGTCAGCGCGGCCGGATGCGTGGTTATGGAGGGCGCCGCCGGCGCGGTGGAATCCACCGTGAAATGGTATGACGTCGCCGCGCTGGCATTGCCGGCATTGTCCACGGCCTTCACCATGAACCAGTAGCCGCCGTCGGCCAAACCGGAGAGAGAAACCGACTCCGCCGCGGTTGGGGTGGAAACAGCGTCGCTCCAGGTTGAAGATGTCCTGATCTCGTAGACGTATCCCGCCAGGCCGGAGCCGGAATCTGACGATGTCCAGGCAAAAGAGGGGTTCGTGTTGTTTGTGACAGAGGCTGGCGAAACGGTAAGCGACGGCGCCGCGGGTGCCGCAGTGTCCACCGTGAAGTGATACACCGTGGCCGAACTGGCGGTGCCGGCGGTGTTTTTGGTTTTGACCATGAACCAGTATTCGCCGTCGGCAATATTGGAAAACGAAACCGAGGTCCCCGTGGTGTTGACGGCCATGGCATCGTTCCAGGTGCTGCTTGTGCCCAGTTCGTAGATGTATCCTGCTATGGACGAGCCGCTGGCAGTCCATGCAAAGGAAATGTTCTTGCTGGAGCCTGCGGCGGGGGGGGCGGAGGTAATAGTGGGCGGGTCCGGGGACCCCAGGTTCACGGAGAAGGAATACGATGTCAGCGCGCTTTCGTTGCCGGCATTGTCGCGGGTTTTGACCATGAACCAGTAGGTTCCTTCAGCCAAATCGGAAAAGGATGCCGCCGCCGTCGCGCTGAAAGTGGATGCAACCTCATCCCAGGAGGAGGAGCCGGACAACTCATAACTATACCCCGCGATGCCGGAGCCGCCGTCCGACGCAGTCCAGGCGAAAGACGCAGTCTGCTGCGGAGTGGCCGCCGCCGGTTTGGTGGTCAGAACGGGCGCCGAAGGCGCGGTGGTATCCACCCGGAACGTTGCCGTCGCCGCCGCGCTTGTGTTGCCGGCGCTGTCCCTGGCCTTGACCATGAACCAGTAACTGCCGTCGGACAGATTGGACAGCGAAACCGCAGACGCCGTGGTGGAAACAGCCACCGAATCGCTCCATGTCCCGGAAGTGGAAAGTTCGTATAGATAGCTCGCCACGCTGGAACCGCCGTCAGACGCAGTCCATTCAAAAGAGGCGTTTTTAACGGCTATTACAGCCGCCGGCTGGCTTGTAAACACGGGCGTGGCGGGGGCGCCTGAATCTATGGCGAAGGCATAAGAGGTTACAGAGCTTAAGTTGCCGGCGGCGTCCCTGGCTTTGACCAGGAACCAGTAGTTGCCGTCCGCAAGATTTGAAAACGAGGCTGATCCCGTCGCCGTCGCCGTGGAAGCGGCGCCGTCCCACGAGCCGGTGGAGGAAAGCTCATAGAGGTATCCCGACATGCCGGAGCCGCCGTCGGAAGCGGTCCAGGCGAAGGAGGGGTTCTTGCCGGAGGAAACCGAAGCCGGCTTTGTGGTCAGCGTCGGCGCGGAGGGGGCTGTCGCGTCAATCCTGAACGAATAGGAGGCAACCGTGCTCATATTGCCGGCCTTGTCCTGGGTCTTGATCATGAACCAGTACACGCCGTCCGAAAGGCCGGTATAGGATATCGTGTTGCCCGTTATGAAAACCGCCGAGGAATCGCTCCATGTGGCGGAGGTAACAAGCTCATAGAGATATCCGGCCACTCCCGATGCCCCGTCCGATGAAGACCAGGCAAACGACGGGCTGTTGCTGGACGTAACCGCCGTGGGAGATGAGGTAAGCACCGGCATTGCGGGCGCGGTGTAATCCACCAATATGCCAGGAGATACCGTTGACACGGACCAGGACCCGCCGCTGCCCACGCTCTGCACCGAGAAATAATAGCGGGTGTTATCGGAGAGCGAAAGTCCGGTTCTTGTTACGCTGGTGGAGGTGGAGATGCCGGCCCAGGTTGCCACATTTATTCCGCCGGGAGTGGTGCCTATGGCATACCGGTAACCGGTAACACCGGACACCGGCCCCCAGTTCGCCGACAACGTGGTTTTAGACGTCGTGTACTGCGTTTCCTGGGCGGGCAGCAGGCCGTCGTAGACATGATCCGTCGGCTGGGCGGGGGTGGTCTGGCCGTTGGAATTTGCGACAAGGGACTCTATGCCTTCGCCGTTTACGGCTTTCACCGCGATCTGGTATTTCGTGTTGTATGCCAGCGAAAGGTTTACCACATTCACCCAGGTATCGGTGCTGTTGTTTATCCAGCCCGTAACATCGGTGGAGCCGGTGAATACCTTAATCATGTAACGGGCTATGCCGGACTTGGAGTCCGTGCTTGCGTCCCAGTTGGCGGAAAGCGTGGTGGTGGAAGTGGTCGTGTCAATGTCCGCACCTGTGCCGTCGCGCACGGCGGAGGGGGTGGTGGGCCTTGTGTATGTGTAGGCCTTGAGGCAGACATCCTGCAACTGTCCGCCGAAATACCCTGTAGTGCTTGTAACCGCCTCCCAGGTGGAACCGTCCGGTCCCATGTAACCGTTATTGGAAGCGGTGGCTTTGGAGGAGTATCCATTGATTTCTTCCTCCACGGGAATGGGAAACTGGTAGGAAGGATTTGTGACGCGCACCACCACCGAGAAATTGCTTCCGGCAGACAGAGACACCGACGACACAGCCACCGTGTGATAACCGGGCGTAACAAAGGAACCGGAAGCGGAATAGGACAAGGTCCCGCCCCTCGGGGTGCTGGCCGTAACGCCGGAGCCGGTGTAGACGTACACCGTGTAGCTCGCGTTGGTGTCGTTGGTGTAAAAGCCCGCGCCAGTAAGTATTTCATTGGAACCCGCTGTGAATTTGTTTGAAAACCATCCGGTGGTGCTGTCGTACCCGTGATCGTCATCGTAACCAAGCGTATCGTAGCTGTAAACCTTGTCATACGACGTGAGAGGCTGCGCCCCGTTGACCACTATGTTTTCCGCGCCAATGCTATTGTCGTAGGCCAGCAGCCCCTCCGAGTTAAAGACTCTGTGGAATGTGTCGTACGAAACATAGAAGTATCCGTCTTCGCCCCAGCCGGTTCCCCAGCTGTTTTTGACGATAAAAGCGCCGTTATGCGCCGGCTGCGGAGTGTTGAAGTTGGTCTTTGAGTAATTATCGTTCCAGCCGACTATGGTGATGGCATGGAAGCTGGAGCCGTTGTCAGCGGCGTTGGGATCGCCATCTCCGGCGTAATAGTACGCATGCGTGGCGTTGTTGTAGTAGTCGGTTTTGCAATTATCCTCGGAGGGGCAGCTATAGTCCTTTGTGTTAGCCTCGTTGTAGTACATCCGCGACCATACCGGGCCGTAGTTAATCAGCGCCAACTTAATGTTGTTATTGTCGTTGTATGCCGAGCGCGGCGGAAGCCGCAGAATTTCCTGCACATGGTGGGTTATCGGGCCTTTGGCACGGCTTATCGGATAGGGACTGCTGTAAACCGGCGTAGGGTCATTGCTGTCAAGGACCGGGCCTTCCCAACGCGTAAGATACGCCGAAACCATATATGAGTCGCCACCGAAACAACCCAGCATTCCCGTGGGACTTTTGTAATCTCCTCCATCGTAATCGTCAAAACCGTAATTGCGGAGCATGTCGTTTTCGGAGAATTTGTATTCAGTGGGCCTGAATATGCCTTCAAGCGAGCCGTAGGCAGCGTAAGCCCAGCAGCCGGCGCATTTGTCCTGATTTTTAACAGCGGACACCTTATCGCCGCCTTCCGCCGTGCGCAAATCAAAGACGGCGTCGCTGACCGAAGCCGCCCCGGACAGAACCCGCCCCCTAGTGGCGGTATTTTTGGAAAGCACTTGTTGCCCGGAAAGATATTGCATATTCAGAGGCCCCGGGAAAGCGCCTTTGGCGTGGATTTTCCGTCCGGGCACGCCAGCAGCCGAAGGCAATGCCGGGGGCGCGGGTAGCTTCATCGCCCGTTTTGCCTTCCGCGCATTATAGAATTCCAAATTCGGAGGCGCGGAATGACCGCGCCCGCCTGCCGCATAAAGCGGGCCGGCAGCCGCCGTCATGACTGTCGCAAGAAAAACTGTGAAGTATCTGAGCATGTTAACTTCATGCCTCCCGCATATTGCAATAGAACCGACTATTCAACATCCGGGATTTCGGTATAACGGAAATCCCGCCGGACAGCCCCCTGCCCTTTCCAAACCGGAATGCCGTTATCCACTATATACCCTACCCCGCTTTCTCGCCGTTGTCAATATGAATATCGTCACATGGGACAACGTTAAATTTGCATAATTATTGCATGGAATCCCGCTGTATAGTCCATGCGGACATGGACGCCTTTTTCGCCGCAATAGAACAGCGGGATAATCCGCAGTTGCGCGGCAGGCCCGTGGTCGTTGGCGCGGACCCGAAAGGCGGCTGCGGCAGGGGGGTAGTCTCCACCTGTTCATACGAGGCGCGCGCTTTCGGGGTACACTCCGCCATGCCGGTGTCTCAGGCATGGCGGCTGTGCCCGCAGGCGGTCTTTGTAAGGCCGGACGGGAAAAAATATGGCCGGGTGTCGGCGCAGATATACGAGATATTCTCGCGCTTTACGCCGGATATAGAGCCGCTCAGCGTTGACGAGGCTTTTCTGGACATCACCGGCTCATGGAAACTGTTCGGCAAAACCCCGGCGGAAACCTGCGTCAAACTCAAGGCCGCGGTAAAGCGGGAGACCGGCCTTACGGTCTCCGCCGGGCTTGCGCCGAACAAAATGGCCGCCAAAATAGCCTCCGACCTGGAAAAACCGGACGGTTTCGTGGAAGTAACGCAGTCCGGGCTGCTGGCATTCCTGCGCCCGCTGGACATATCCAGAATTCCCGGCCTGGGCCCCAAAGCCAAAGCCGCGCTGAACGCCGCCGGCATTCTCACCATTGGCGAGCTTGCAGTGCGCTCCCCGGAGGAATTGTCCCGCCTGCTGGGCAGCGCGGGCGAGCATTACTGGCGCCTTGCCAACGGCATGGACCAGCGCCCCGTTTCGCGCGAAAGCGCGGCCCGCTCGGTCAGCGCGGAAACCACTTTTGAAAGCGACACTTCGGACCAGTCCGTTCTGGAATCCGCCCTGCTGCTGCTGTGCGAGAAAATCGCCTCCCGCCTGCGGCAGGAGAGGCTAAAATCCGGCCAGACCGGGCTGAAAATCCGGCTTGAGGGGTTTGAAACATTCACCCGCGCCGCCCCCGCCCGCCAGCCCACCCAGTTTGCCGATGATATATACGCGGACGCGCTTGCGCTGTTGCGCGGCTTCAGGCGCGACGGGAAAAAGGTGCGGCTTGTGGGAGTAAAGGCCTTCGGAATCGTAGGCGAGACCGAGGACCGCCGGCTTTTCTTTCCGCCAGGGGACGCGGCGCGGCTGGCGCTGGCAAAAGCACTGGACGAAATACGCGCCAAATACGGTTTTTCCGCGATAACCCGCGCGCGGCTCAAAAACGGGGAGTAGTTGAGACAAGAGCGTCAGGATTTTCCGCGCGGGTAATAGTTGTAGCGGAACTGGAACATGCCCAGCAAATCCCAGCCGCCGTCATAGGACAGATAGGAAACTTCAAAATTCAGATGCAGCAACGTGCCCAGATGCAAATTCACCAGCTTGGGGTTCATCGGCGCGCCCTGGGGGATGATAAATTCAAAGCCTACCGGCCTGTCCGGCCTGGGAAACCACATCAATCCGCCAAAACACGAGCCGCGCGAGGTCGCGCTCTGCCCCGGATGCCCGCTCAGCGCCAGCGCCTGCGGGGTCAGGAATTCGGACAGATAGGAAAGCAGATTGTTTTGCGTGCCCTCCATATAACCCAGCGAAGCCAGAAATTTTTTGTTCAGGAACCGCTTGCTGGCCACCAGATACGCTCCGGAGAGCATGCTGGTATTGCTCACATTCACGGTTACCGTGGTATTGAGGCTGGGTTGCGGAGAATCGCGCAGGGTGTATGTCCCCATAACGCCGGCGGCAAGCGCGGGGCGTATGCCGTCTTCCGTCTGGGCGACCATTTTGGCGTCCGCAGTAAGAACCCATAATCCCAGCCGGTCTATGTAGTTGACTTTGTTAAGGCTCCAGTCATAGGAGTTTTTGCCGTAGAGCCGGCCTATGTAATAGGCCGCGTTTATGTCCAGATTCACGCCAAGAGTATTGAGCGCGGGGGCGCGGTAGGCGTTGGGCATAAGCACCATGCCGCTTATGGAGAAAGGCTCTTTTTCAAGTTTCGGATCGGGGGCGGCGCGGGACGGCGCATCGGGATTTGAGGCGAAACCGCCCCCGCCGTAAGCCGCGGTGCCGGCCGCCGTTTCCCACGGCGCGACGGAACTGAACTGCCCCGCTGCGGGCGCGGTGGAAATTTCCTGCTGCGCCGCCGTCGCGGTTGAAAGCTGCATCTGGCCGGATGGGGGGAAAACTGCCGGCGGCTGCCCGTCCTGGGCCGATACCGGCCAGGCGAAAGCGGTTGCGAACATTAAAAAAAGAATTTTTCTCATCTTGCAAATAAAACCAGTCCCGCGCGCACCGCCGCGTTGGCGGCAAGGCCGCAGACAACATCGTCCGCCACTATGCCCAGGCCGCCCTCCAGCCGTTCCAGTTTTTTGATGCCAAACGGCTTGGCCGAATCCAGAAACCGGAACAGCACAAAGGCCGCGCCCAGCGCGGCGAACGTCCGCGGCAGCAGGGCGGCCGCTATCCACATGCCGGCGATTTCGTCTATCACGATGCGCGGGTTGTCATGCACCGCTTCGGGAAACCGCGCCGCGCCCGCCACCCATACCGCAAAAACACAGAATGCCGCCGTGAAAACCAGATATGCCGCCGGGTTGCGCGGCAGCAACGGCAGCAGCGCCACGGCTTCCACAGTGCCCAGCAGCCCCGCGCCCGAAAACTTTCTGCCGCCGCTGAGCGCAACCGGGATATAGCTTACAAAAAAACCGCTGGACAACATCCGCAACAGAAAGCTCATTTGCGCTGCTGGCTCCACGAATCCTGAAGCAGTTTCCAGTGATTGCTTATATACGACACGCCGCTGGCCAGCGTAACCAGCGAGACCACCACGGTAATCCCGTACGGAAGCGGCAGAACCAGCGAATGCAGCCTCTCAAGCGCGGGGGTCAGAGAGCCGCCCTGGCCCGACCTGACTATGGAGTGTATATTGAGAATGACCAGTATCATTATCGCGCCGGTCATCTGGAAAACCGTCTTGAATTTGCCCGACGGCTCCGCCGCCAGCACCTTGCCGGAAAGCGCGGCCAGCACCCTAAGGCTGGACACCATAAGCTCCCGCGCTATGATTATAAATACCGCCCACAGCGGCACCGAGAACTGTTTCACGGAGGCAAAGGCTATGAAAGCCCCGCCTATCAGCAGCTTGTCCACAAACGGGTCCGCTATCGCGCCGAAGGGGGTTACGGTGTTTGTCTCCCTTGCTATTTTGCCGTCCAGCCAGTCCGAAACCGCCGCCAGCACAAAGAAGAACAGCGCCAGCAGCTTGAACGCCGTCCCGTTGATGAGAATGCACGCGAACACCACCATGGAGAGGAACGCGCGCATGATGGTTATCCTGTTGGCCAGCGTCATCAATGTTTCCCGTCCAGTTCCAGCACGTCGGTTCCCTTCGGGGGCTTGAATTCAAACGCCTCCGGCGGGATTTTGCCGTTTTTGCGGACATCCGATATTTTCGTGTCCACCGAGGTGGAGCCGAGCGTCAGAAAAACCCGCTCCGGGAAAAAATCCTCGCGCGAAAGAACCAGCTTCAGCTCGTAAGACTTGGGATTTTTGACCGGCGTCAGCGCAGCCTCCACCGTCTTGCCGTCCTTTGAGGCCGAAACCGTCATTTTATGAGAGGCAAGCAGCGGCCCGTATGCGCCGAAATCGGTTATTCCGGAAAGCGAGCCGCTCTGCTGTTTGACCCAGTCGTCCCAGCGGGCCCTGACCGCCTGCGCCTGCCGGGGCTTGTATATCCATATGGTCTTTTTGTCGGTATAGACTTCCTGCGGCTGGGGGGAGAAATGGTCTATGCGCAGCTTCCCCTCCTTGTTGAATTTGACCGCGCCGCTGATTTTGCTTGTGATGCCGCTGTCGCCGAATGTTATAAGCTGGGAGAAGGAAAATTCCAGCGTGTCCAGCTTCTTGTCCCAGGAGGCCAGCCCGGCAGCAACGGCGGAAGTGGATATGTCCGTCTGCGCGGCGGCGGTTTTGTTCTGTTCCGTTGCATCCGCGGCAAGGCAGGGCAGCGCGGCGGACAGCAAAAACATTGTTAGCAGTATTCTCATGCGACCTCCCCTTTGTCGTTGGAAGCGGCAGTTTCAAGCAGCGACTCCGATTCCATCACCGAAAGCTGATGCTCTATTTTATCAAACTGAATGTCCCAGCGGTTGGAGCCTTCCGGCTTTACGATAAACCCTTTCAACTCCAGTATGCTGAGCATGTTTGTCGCCCGCGCGGAGGAGCCGAAATGCGCCTTTAGCAAATCCTGCGAAACGCGCCTCCTCTCCGTCACAAGCTGCAGCGCGGCGCGGAAATCCTCGGCGCTGGCGCCCAGGCCCGACATCATCTCGCCCCCGCCTTCCTGCGGCAGCGGCGGCGCGTAATCCGGCCCGCCCTGCGCGCGCCAGAAATCGGCCACCTTTGTAATCTCGTCCTCGGAGACATACGCGCCCTGTATGCGCGCCGGAAGCTGCGCGTCTATGGCAAGGTAAAGCATGTCGCCCCGGCCCAGCAGCGCCTCCGCCCCCGGGCTGTCCAGAATAACGCGCGAATCCGTCTTGGAGGCCACCTGCAAGGCGATGCGCGAGGGCAGATTGGCCTTTATGACGCCGGTTATGATGTCTACCGACGGGCGCTGCGTGCAAAGCACCAGATGTATCCCCACCGCCCGCGCCATCTGCGCCAGCCGCTGTATTGAATCCTCCACGGCGGCGCGGGTCTGCATCATCAGGTCGGCCAGCTCGTCTATGATTACGATGATGTAGAAGGCCGGTTCCTTGTCGTTGTCGCGCGCCCAGCGGTTGTAACCCTCTATGTTTTTGACCTTGGCGGCCTCAAAAATCTTGTAGCGTATTTCCATCACCTTGACCAGGGATTTCAGCGATTCAACCGCGCCCTTGGGGTCGGTAACCACGGAAGCGTCATGGCAATCGGCTTTCGGGTCGTAGAGGTGGGGGATATTCTCGTAAAAAGTAAGTTCCAGCCGCTTGGGGTCTATCATCAGGAATTTCACATGGTCCGGCGAGTTGCGGTAGAGAAGCGACATTATAAGCGTCTGCAAACAAATGCTTTTGCCGGAATTGGTGGCCCCGGCCACCAGCAAGTGCGGCATTTTCTCCATGTTGGCGAAAGCGGGCGCGCCGTCGGAATACCGGCCCAGCGCGGCCAGCAGCGGCATGCTCTTGCGCGAGAAACCGGCATCATCCAGAATTTCGCGCAGGTACACCATGGCGGGCTTTTCGTTGGGGATTTCAAAGCCTATGGCGTCCTTGCCGGGGATGGGGGCCTCCACCCGGATTCCGCGCGCCTTCATGGTCAGCGCGATATCGTTTGAAAGCGAGACTATGGAGCTTACCTTCACCCCCGGCCTGGGCTTTATTTCGTAGCGCGTTACAACCGGCCCCGGGGAAACGCCGGTAACGTCGGCCTCCACGTTAAAGCTGGCCAGAGTGTCGGCCAGTTTTTTTGTGGCGGACTGTATTTCATCGTCGGTAGGGCCGATGGTGCGGCCGTCCGGCGGCGGTGTCAGGAAAGATTTGGGGGGAAGCTCCCACTCCCCGGCCTTGCGGCGGGAGGGTTTTTCCTCCTCCTTTTTGGGCTCCTCGCGCAATTTGACAGAGACAACCGGCTTTTGCGGCTCCGGCGCGGGTTTGGGAGGCTCCTCGGCGGGGGGAGCCGCATTTTCCGCGCGGCGGATTTCCACGGAAGCGGCCTTGCGTTTGGCCTCGGCGACGCGGGTCTTAAGCTCCAGCCGGCTGGAGCGCCAGGCGGCGTAATCCTCTTGCAGCGCGGCGGCGGAGGCGCGCAAAATCTCAACCCAGGCCATGCCGAAAAGCACATGAACGCCCACAAGAAAAAGCCCCGCGCCGATAACCGCCGCCACCGCCGAATCAAAAGTTTTTGACAGCACCGCCGCAAGCCACCCGCCCGCCATCCCGCCGGAAAAAGCCGATTCGGCGAAAACGCCCTTCAGCAGCGCCAGCTCGCACGCGCAGGACAGCAGCACCAGCGCGGTCCCGGACAGGAAGGCCGCGCCGCCCTTGTTTTTTTCGCCGCGCATCAGGAAAGCCGCGCCGTAGAGCAGCAGGACCGGCAACAGGTACGCCGCCTGGCCCAGAGAATTGTAAAAAAACCCCGCCGAAGCCTGCCCCGGCCTTCCGCCCGCGCCCTGCGGCCCCCATTGCGCCCACATCACCAGCAGCGCGAAAACCGCCGCCAATATTTTCAGGCCAAACGGCGCCCAGGCCGGCATGGAGCCGCCGGCCCTGCGCTTTTTGACGTTATACCTGGCCCATTTGGGTTCAGAAGGCATGGCGAATGGCTGCTATTTCCCCGTTTTCTCAGGCGGCAGGATGCGGTAGTTCAGCTGGTCTGGCATTATCCTGATTTTATTCTCAGCCGACAGCCGCCCCAGCGCCAGATACAGCATGGAACTGGAAATGTGCAGCTTGTTCTTTATTTCCCAGGAGGTAATCTCTCCGTCCGCCGGAACCGCGCGCAAAATACGCTCCGCCAGTTCGGACAGAGTCTCCTCAAGTATCACGGTTTCTGTCATATCCAGAGTTTATCATATATGCGCCGGAGAGGAATACGAGCAAAGCCGCCGCCAGAACTATTTCCGTGTGTATCATATAGCGCGGCCCGGCAGTGGCTGCGGCGCAAACCGTGGCAAGGTTCAGAACATCCGCCAAAACAGCGAATATGAAATACACGGCGCCCGGCCTTCCTCTGAACGAAAGAAAACACAGGGCGATAACAACCGCCACCGCCCATGCATGATAATACGGCCAGTAGGAGAGGCATTGCGCCGCAATCAGTTTCACATATTCCAGCCGGTGGGCAAGCAGAAGTTTACGGGCCACAGGCCCGGCGGCGGACGCGCAATCCGCGCCGTTTCCGCCAACTCCGGCGCAAAAAGAAGCGCGCAGATTGTCATAAACGCTTGTGTAATGCGCCGCCATCATCAGATTCGCCGCGCGGCGGCGCGGCGCAGTCCAGCCATTGGCTTCCGCTTTGGCAAACGCTTCCGAGAAAAGCCCCGCCTCCGGGCCGGAGAACAGCGCCGCATCCTCCGCCTTTGCGAGATACAGCGCCGGAGGGATAAGCTGCGTTCCCAAAGCCTGGGATTTAACGAAACGCCCGTTTACGGCGTAATGCCAGGTCCGCTCCGCAAAGCCCGTGGCGGCCAGAAAAACCGCCAGCGCGGGAAGCGCCAGCCAGACCGCCCGCCATGAAATACGGCGATATGCCGCAAGCAGCGCGCAGGCCAGCATTATCACCGGAACCATAAAAAGGAATTGCGGTCTTGCAAGCATCAGCGCGGCATAAACCGCGCCGAAACCCGCCAGCCCCCGCGCCGACGGCGCGCGCAGCAGCCTTGCTCCCATTCCCGCCAGAAAAAGCCACAGCCCGTAGGAAATCCCGTCCGAGGCTATCATGTTGGCGAAAAACGGCTCTCCCCCCGTTGGCAGCTTGAAAAGCGGCGCAAGCGCGAGAATCTGGATGACCGCCTCTATCGCGGCTGGCTGTTCCAGCGCGGCGGCGAAAAACCGCGCGCCGCAAACGCAGACCGCCAGTTGGAACGCGCAGACCGCCGGCAGCTGCCAGCCGCCGAACACCGCATGGAACAGCATCAGCAGCGCGGGATAGCCGGGCGCGCGGGTTATGGCGGCATCAAGATACGACTGCGAATCGGGAACCGGAAGCGGCCCTTTCGCCGCCAGAAAAACAAAAACCGCCGCCGAAACCGCCGGTTTCCAGAGTCTTCTTGGCGTCATGCTTTTGCCGGAGAGACCGCGCGTTCCTTTGCCGTTCCCGAGAATCTGCCGGATATTGCCGCCAGCAGCCATTCAAAACTGTATCTCGCATCCCTGCGGTCCCAGAGCGGAAGCGCAAACCCCAGCAGCAAAAGCAAAACTACTGACAGGAGAAATGCGGACAACGTGGTCATCGCGCCGGCATGGTAATCCGTGCCGTAATACCACCCGGCCGCGTTCAACGGGAAAAACATGAGCGCATGGTGGATTATGTAAACCGACAGCGAATATCTGCTGATGCGGCGGCAGTAGTTTGCCCACACCGAGGACACGCGCCCGGCGCCGTCATAGAGCCGGCGCAGCAGGCCGAAACAGAACAATGCGGCGCCCAACTGCAGCGCCGCCATCGCGGGCGTGTCCGGGTAAAACGAAAAAACCGTCATATAGCCGGCGGATATGTCCGCCCCTGCGATTTTAGGTGCGGCGGCGGCAACCGCGCAGGCCGCCGCCGACAGCGAAACTCCCAGCGCCATCAGCCGCCGGGACTGCCCTTTTATGTCATGCCCGGAAATGCGGCGGCCCGCCGCCGCACCGGCGAACACGAAGCCTATCCAGGGAAACACCGGAAAGTATCCGTTGACAAAAAATCCCTTGATAATCGCGCCGGACGCAAAGACGGGAGCATACTCGTTTGCCGGATCCGCAATCCAGCCGGATATGGCCGATGGCAGGCCTGACGCGCCGGACATCTCCCCGCCCCACTGCCCGAGATAGCCGGACATCCCCCGCAGCGGCGGAGCCGCCGCGAACGCCAGCGCCGCCAGCAAAACGAATCCCCTGTCCGGTAATGCCGTCAGCAGCCGCATGACAATGAGTGAAAAGCCTATAAGCGTCAGAATATCCCATTCAAATACCGCGCCTGGCCCCTGCATAACGAAAGAGAAGCCAAATCCCAGTATGAATACGGAAAAGCCCCGCACAATAGCCTTGTCGCGCCATAAGGTCCGCGGGCCGGAGGACTGCCCGGCAGATGAAACAACCTGGCTCATGCCGACGAGAAAGAGGAAAAACGGCGCGGCGAAATCGCCCACCGCATGATTGGCGAAGAAATAAAGCCCCGGCCAGCCGCTTGCGGGGGACGACAGGAATATGGGGAAATGGCAGAGGACCATAAATATTATGGCCAAAGCCCGCATCATGTCAACAGAATCCAAACGTTTCATCCGGCCTCCTGATAAAAAGCTTGAGGGAAACACCCTCTCACATTTTATCATATGCGTTACCGGCGCTATCACCGGGCGGTGAGATTTATCCCGGAAATTGCAGTTGGATAGCGGAATTCGGCGGTGGCTGGCGGGGCATTCCTGTGCAGAATTTTCCTTACATACCCTGCGGGTATGCTCGTCAAATTCTGCGCCGGACTGTCCGCTCCATCCGCCGCCTCGGTTCTCGCAACCAACTGCAATTTCCGGGTTATTCGGCTGCGGCTTTTGCCGGCAGGCTGGGACACATGCCACGCAAAAGCCTGACCGGACTATCTCCCCGGCGAGATGGAGAGCGCGATTATGGAAAAGTTGACAACGCGCGGCCCGGAAGTCAACCCGCGCCCGCATAGGTCCTTTGGTCCTTGCAAAAAGGAGGCCCCCCTGTAAACTACAGCGTGAGGGCAAAAAATCGAATGACGGGATAAGGAGGCAGTGAGGTATGAATAACCTGATGGCATGTTTTGCGGCAATCATAATGGTCTGCGGCAGCGCGTTCGCCGGGCTGGAAAGCGACAAGGCGGGCAGCGGCCTTAAATTCAGGGAATCGGCTGGCAGTTCCAGATTCTCGTCGCGCTCAGGCGGCGGAAGCGGCGGCGTTTACATAGGGGGAGGCTCCTCCTCGCGCTCAAAGTCGGCCAAGCGGTTCAGCGCGGCCGAGATATCCCGCTCCCGCACCGGCAGCAAAAAGCTGGCGATGGAAGTGCCGGCTCCTGCTAAAACGCAGCAGGCGTCTGCCAGCCCCGCATCCAATGAGTCGGGCGGGAAATCGTCCATTTTCTCAAAGGCCGGCGCCGCCGTGCGCAACCTCGCTTCAAAAGCGGCCAAAGCCGCGACCAGCCCCACGGGAAAGAAAGTCCTGCTGGGAGCCGCTTTGCTCGCAGCCGCCGCGGTAGGGGGACACGGAGTTGTTAAGCTGCAAGGGAAACTGGCGGCAGGCGCCGCAGCGCAAAAGCAGCTTGCCGCAGCGACTAAGCAGCTTTCCGACATGAAATTGGACAGTGCCATTGCAAAAACGAACTCGGAAATGAATTTGCGAGAGGTGAGCATGCTGGCTCACAAATCCATCGGGTTGGCAAAAGATATGTCCAGGCGATTTGGACCGGAAGTGCAAGCCTCGACTAAAAAGTCCGCTGAACTCATCAATCGTACCATCAGTAGATGGTACACCCCGACACCATAGCCATCGGAACAGTCCGGTTTGGGGCAACTGTGTTGAATAACGGAGCGAGATTATGAAAAAGCTGATAGTATGCTCTCTGTCCGGCATGATGCTTTGCGGCAGCGCGTTCGCCGGGCTGGAAAGCGACAAGGCGGGCAGCGGCCTTAAATTCAGGGAATCGGCTGGCAGTTCCAGGTTCTCGTCGCGCTCAGACGGCGGAAGCGGCGGCGTTTACATAGGGGGAGGCTCCTCCTCGCGCTCAAAATCGGCCAGACGGCCCAGCGCGGCCGAGATATCCCGGTCCCGCACCGGCAGCAAAAAGCTGGCGATGGGTGTTCCTGCCATGAAAACGCAGCAGGCGTCCGCCAATTCTGCATCCAATGAGTCGGGCAGCAAGCCGTCCATTTTCTCAAGGGCGGGGGCGGCTGTGCGCAACCTCGCTTCAAAAGCGGCCAAAGCCGCAACAAGCCCCACGGGCAAAAAAGTCGCATTAGGCGTTTTGGCGGCAGCCGCTGCCGCAGCAGGGATATATGGAGCAACCAAACTGTATGGAAAGGTGGCGGCAGGCGAGGCGGCGCAAAAGGGACTCGCCGAAATGACCAAGAAATTTGCTCAAAGCCAAGAAATGCTTGCCGGACGCGAACGGGAAAGCATCGTTCTCAATAAAGCGGTGGACACACTGTATAAAGAGCGCAATGCCGCAAGAGAGGCTGCCGCCGCCGCGAAAGAAAGCCTTGCCTACGCCGGGCGGGAAAGTCGCGTTTACAGGAATGAGGTGGATAGACTCTATAAACTGCGGAATGCCGCAAAAGTGAAGTGAAAGTCTCTGGTGGAAGACGTTGAACGTAAATGCGTCTGCCAAAGTTTCTGAAAAGTAGAACGACCATAAGAACAAAACACAAGCGAGAAAATTATGAAAAGAACGTCGGCATGTTTTCTGATGAGCATGATGCTTTGCGGCAGCGCGTTCGCCGGGTTGGAAAGCGACAAGGCGGGCAGCGGCCTTAAATTCAGGGAATCGGCTGGCAGTTCCAGGTTCTCGTCGCACTCAGGCGGCGGAAGCGGCGGCGTTTACATAGGGGGAGGCTCCTCCTCGCGCTCAAAATCGGCCAGACGGCCCAGCGCGGCAGCAATAGCCCGGTCCCGCACCGGCAGCAAAAAGCTGGGAACGAATGTGCCGCCGCCCAAGACGCAGCAGCCATCCGCGCCTGCGGGAAAACAGTCCATTCTCGCAAAAGCGGGCAAGATGGCATCAAAAGCCGCCAACGCCGTTGGCAGCTTCGCTTCAAAAGCGGTCAAAGCCGCAACCAGCCCCACGGGCAAAAAAGTGCTGCTGGCCGGCGCGGCCACGCTGGCCATCGGCGGCGCGATGGCGCTGACGGGCGGTGCGGCTGCCGGAGTGCCGCTGGGAACCGCGGTCATGAACGGGTCCGTTATAATGGGAAATGGCATCATGCACGCCGGAAACGCCATCCTGTCCTCATTGGCATTTCAAACCGTTCAGGCCTACCTTGGCGACACAAAAGAAGCGCATTGAGGGCAATTGCAAACATTCCCGCAGCCGGGCAATACTGGAATTTTTACAAGGAAAATTTCCGTAAATCTTGAAAATCCGCGCGCGGACAGTTCGCGTCCGCCGTCAAACTGCAGGATAGGTCTTCCGGCCCTGTCGCGCTTACCGCCATATTGCGATAATTTATCTGTTCCAATATCTGTGAGCAAGCCGGCATGAAGGCGTCTTGCGCGGCTGTATGCTTGCAACAAAACAGGGGAATAATATGACAAAAAAACTGGCAAACGGTGTTTTATTTGCTGTGGCCGGAGTTGTTTTTTGCGCGCAGGCCGGTCTGGCCGGAGATATTGCAATGCCTCCCGCAACGACATTGCCGCTGCCTTCGCAGAATGGCAGTCCCGCGGACCCTAACGCCGTATACCCGCCTGCGCCCATGCCTCCCGCCACCACAATGCCGCTGCCTTCGGAAAACCTTGTGGTCTGGCCCTCCCGCGGACAGAAAATCGCCGGAGAGAATATGGCGCGCCAGGTTGTTGACAAGAGGCTTCTGAAATCCAGGTCCGCGCAGCGCGATTATTACATCCTGAATACGCTGCTTGGCAAGGGGGACGGCACTCTCCGCGTGCATGCGCGGCTTGTTTGCGAAGAGTCGGCGGGCAACGATGCTTGCAGCATAAGCATTGCCACGAAAAATATTCCGGGTCCGGACGGCGGCATAGACGGCTCCGCGCTATACGAGCTTACAATGCATTTTTCGGAAGGAAAAGTTGTCGCCGCTGAAATGAAACAGGAAGCGGTTTCATTCTGATGCGCGCGCGGTAAACCCGGAAATTGCAGTTGGTTGCGAGAATGGGTAAACCGCGCAGGTCACATTCCGGCGATATTTCTGTTTTTGAGGTCCTGCCGCCAGGCGGATTCCAGCGAGGAAAGCCGGTCAAAAGGCATTCCGTAGGCGCGGACAAGGCATTGGTTCAGCGGCTCCCCGTCGCGCAGCATGCGGCAGAAGGTATAGAACCCGCCGGCGGGCTTGAGCCTCAGCATAAAACGCACCACGCTGTAGCACTGCGTATACCAGAGCTTAACCTCGTCCTCTTCCATGCCGTCAAGCGAGTTGACGGATATCAGTCTGGCAAGCTCCAGGCCCTTTCCCTGCGCCAGCTCATCCAGATCGTCCGACAGCCAGGAGGGGGGCGCATTGGCGCGGTCTGCCTGCATGAACACCGCCATCCCCTCCGACAGCCATAACGGACTCTGCCACGCCTTGTTGAAAAAGCTGTCAAAATAAATATGCGTCAGCTCATGGGCGATTATGCCCATGTAGTCCGCCTCCTCCAGCACATACATAAGCCTGCGGCTGGAGGAGCTGGCCCCGCCGGACCATGCCGGCCTGCCGCTTACTATGCGGTATATCCGCGGCGAGGTGAACAGATATATCAGCACGCGGGCTTCCCGCGTCCAGGGCGAGAAGGCGATAAGGTCCATCATTATGTTCCGGTGCAAGTCCTCAAGGCCCCGCATCAGGTCGTCGGAAATAGGTGACTTGTCGCGGTAAATCACAAAATGGCGGGTATGCGAGAAAACGAAAGTGGCCGGCGGCGGCGGGAAAGACGGCGGCTCCGGCTGCGCGGACGGCGGCTGGCTGAAATCCACCGGCGGCGGTTTTTCCTGATTGCCGCGCTCCTGGGGAATGCCGGTTATCTTGTCTTCCGGTTTTTCTTCCGGCTCAGCCACGCCGACAACAACGCTGTCGTTGAGAATTTTCAGCAGGGCCGAGCCGGATTTCCTGCCGTCCTGCGGGGCGGCCCCCGGAGGTTCGGCGTCATAAGGTTTGGGGGGGCCTTCGGGCTGGTCGGAAATATCCCTGGGCGGGACATACAAATGCGCGCGTACCAAAACCTTTTTAACGGCCTGTCTGGCGGACTTGGCGTCTATGCGGAAAAAATCCGCCATAAAAGTTCCCCATAGCAGCAGCACCAGGAACCAAAATGCAATGCGCAGCTTGGTCAGGATATCCATTGGCTAAATAATAGCAAAGAGCGCGGCTGTTGTTCCCCTGCAAGGCGGTACTCTATGGTTTCGTGCGGCGGCAGGGCCGCGGACGGCGCATGCGTCTGATAGGCGGCAAACCAGCCGCCGGGCGCGGCAAGCGAGAGGCAGGGTTTTATTATCTCCTCAAGCGGCCCCATCGCCCGTTCAAAAACGAAATCCGCCTGAAAGGGCGCGTTGCGGCAGTCCAGCCTCATGCAGTGGACCGAGACATCCCGCAGCCCCAGCCGGGCCGCCGCCCAGTGCAGGAAGGCGCATTTGCGCTCCACGCTTTCCACAAAATGCACATGCGCCCCCGGAAACATTATTTTCAGCGCAAAACCTGTAAACCCCGCGCCCGCGCCGACGTCGGCTATGGAGGGCGTTTCGGTTTTAGCGCGCCCGCGCAGCGCCAGCGCGCCGAAAAGCCCGTCGGCGACATGGCGGCGCCAGAGTTCCGCCTCCCCGCGCGCGGCGGTAAGGTTGAGGCGCGAATTTTTCTCCTCCACAATCCGGGCGTAAAGCCGCAATTGCTCAAGCTGCTGAGGGGAGGGGACTATGCCCAGCGCGTTCAGCGCGTCCAGCGTTTGATTATCCGCGTCCATTGCGCCTCTCTATATGCACCAGAAGCAATTGTATATCGGCGGGCGTAACGCCGGGGATGCGCGCCGCCCGGCCCAGATTCTCCGGCCTGATTGCGGAAAGCTTTTGCAGGGATTCTGTCAGCAGCCCCTTTACGGAGCCGTAGTCAAATTCCGGCGGTATGCGGACGCGGCCCGTCTTTTCCAGCTTCTGCGCCTCGCGCAGAGAACGCTCTATGTACCCGCTGTAGGATTTTTCTATTTCCACATGGCGGCGGGCGCGGGCGGCAGTCCAGGGAGGCAGCACCGCCTCCGGCTCCCGTCCGCGCATAAGCGCGTCCACCGCGTTTATATAACTGTCAAACGCGGGCCGCATTTCCGCCGGCAAAAGTCCAAGCCGGAAACCGGCGGCGGCGAGGCGCACATCCGCATTGTCTCCGCGCAGAAGCAGGCGGTGCTCCGCGCGCGAGGTGAACATGCGGTACGGCTCGTTGACGCCACGCGTTACAAGGTCGTCTATCAGCACGCCTATGTACGCCTGGTCGCGGCGCAACACAAACGGCGGCTCCCCGCGCAATTTCAGCGCGGCGTTTATCCCGGCCATCAGCCCCTGCGCGGCGGCTTCCTCGTAGCCGGTGGTGCCGTTTATCTGCCCGGCGAAAAAAAGGTTCTCCACCGGTTTGGTCTCAAGCGAAGGCTTCAGCTGGGTGGGGGGGAAATAATCGTATTCAATGGCATAGCCGGGACGCATGATGGCGGCGTTCTCCAGCCCCGGCACCGTGCGCACGGCGGCAAGCTGGACGTCTTCGGGCAGGCTGGTGGAAAGGCCGTTTACGTAATACTCCTGCGTCCGGTAGCCTTCCGGTTCCAGAAAAATCAGATGGGACTGCTTATCCGGGAACTTGACCACCTTGTCTTCTATGGACGGGCAGTAGCGCGGGCCGACGGAGCTTATCTTCCCGGAGTAAAGCGGCGACCTGTCCAGATTGACGCGTATGACATCGTGCGTGGCGGGGGTGGTGTGCGTCAGCCAGCAGGACATGAACCCGCATTCCCGCTTTCGCGGGAAATGAGAGAACGGAATCCAGTTTTCATCCGACGGCTGCTCCCGGCATTTGGAAAAATCTATCGTCAGCCCGTTAAGCCGCATGGGAGTGCCGGTTTTGAGCCGCCCCGTTTCAAAGCCCAGGGAGCGCAGGCTGTCCGACAATCCGTCGCTGGGGAAATGGTTGCACCTGCCTCCGCGCGACGAGCGCAGCCCCATGTGAATGACGCCTTTGAGAAAAGTTCCCGCCGTTATTATGACCGCTTTGGCACGGTAGCGCGCGCCGCGCAGCGTTTCCGCGCCGCAGACCGCGCCGCCTTCAACAGCAAGAGAGATAACCTCGTCCTGCACAAAGCGCAGCCCCGGCGCAGTCTCAAGCGCATGCTTCATCGTGAACTGGTATAGCTTTTTGTCACACTGGCAGCGGGGGGAATGCACGGCCGCGCCCTTGCCGGTGTTGAGCATGTGGTAATGGAGGGCGGCGGCGTCGGCATTCCTGCCCATTTCGCCGCCGAGGGCGTCTATTTCCCGGACTATCTGGCCCTTGGCTATGCCGCCGATGGCGGGATTGCACGACATTTGCGCGGCGGTATCCAGGTCCTGGGTTATAAGAAGCGTGGAAACGCCCATGCGCGCGCAGGCCAGCGCAGCCTCGCAGCCCGCATGCCCCGCGCCGGCCACGATTACGTCAAAGGCATCCGCGCCTTCAAGCCTGTAAAAATCCTGTGCCATGATATCCGGCGGACCGGCCCGCCGTCAGCCGGCGAAAAACATCGCCAGCGTTGACTTGGAAATAAGCCCGCCGTTTGCCAGCGCGAGTATGGCGGTAAAACTCGCCACCAGCGCGGAAAACACCGCAGCCGCGGCGCGCGCGATGGGTATGCCGCAGAAGCGGGAGACGGCCTTCACCGTCAGCGCCAGAATCCACAGCGCCCATATTATCTGCGCCGACAGATACAGCGTCTCCTGCCTCAATATCACGGCGGGCGTCTGCGCCGCCAGGGAGATAATCTCAAGCGAGCTTGTAAGCAGCAGCAGCGAAAGCATTTTCCGGTACGGGAAATCCGCCCGCCGCGCGGCAAACCATGCCGCCGCATAAAAAGCCGCCGCCGCAAGCGGAAACAGCGCGGCGGGCGCGTCCGCCGCGCGCAGCGCGGCCATTAAAACGGCCGGGGCCAGCGCCAGCACGGCGCAGGCCGGCAGAAAGAACGCGGCGCGCAGCCGCAGCGCCAGAGGCGCAAGCACCGACAGCAGGAAAACCCAGCCGCACACAAACAGCGTCCCGCCGGCCACCTCGCCCGCCAGCCAGCCGTGCAGCGAAAACTGCGCCGATGGCATTCCCGAAACCGGCGCCGGAAAATCCGCCGGTTTCAGCCAGTAGAAAACCAGCGAAACCAGCAGATATGCCGCATACAGCGCGGCGGAGCCGCGCAACTGGGCGCCGCCGTCGGCCTCCATGCGTGTAAAAGCCGCCGCCGGCGACAGAACCGCGTCCCGGAAAAGCGCGAGGCTTTCCCGCGCGAGAGGTTTGTCTTGCTTTTGCATAATCACTTCCCCACGCAGAATTTGCCAAACACCGCGTCCAGCACGTCGTCTGCGGCGGTGCCGCCGGTTACTGCGGCAAGGGCGGACAGCGCGCTGCGGACATGCTCCGCCGCCAGCTCCAGCGGCGGGGACGGGCGGCTCAGTATTTCCAGCGCCGCCGAAACCTCGTCCAGCGCGGAGCGGACGCAGCCATAATGCCTGGCCGAGGTGATTACGGTTTCCGGATTTTCCGCGCCGCAGGATTGGACAAGCAGGCTTTTAAGCCCGTCCAGGCCCTCGCCGGTTTTGCAGGAGATGCGCGCCGCCGGGCCGAATGGCGCCGGATGCGGGCCGCCCGCGTCGCTTTTGTTGGCGGCTATTATGGCCTTCGCGCCGCAGGCGCATATCTCCCGCCAGACGGCATGGTCGCGCGCGTCCGCAGGGCGGGAGCCGTCCAGCACGAACACAACAGCGTCGCAACGCGCCAGCGCGCCGCGCGCGCGGGCCATGCCTTCGGCCTCGGCGGGGTCAAGCGCGTGCTCGCGTATGCCGGCGGTATCGGTAAGAATGAATTTCCTGCCGCAGATTTCAACGGCTTCGTCCACGGTGTCGCGCGTGGTGCCTTCCAGCGGGGAGACAATGGCCCTGCCGTAACCCGCCAGGGCGTTTAGCAGGCTGGACTTGCCGGCATTGGGCGCGCCGGCTATGGCCACGCGCGCGCCCTGTTTTATCATTCTGCCGGAGGCGAAACTGCCGGCCATCGCGCGCAGTTCCGCGGCAACGAGGCCCAGACCGGCATCGCCGGAAAACGGCTCCTGCTCGGCGTCGCCGTCGTCCAGCCGGGCTTCCATGCCGGCCAGAGAATCTATCAGCGCGCCGCGCAGCCGCGCAAACCGGGCCGACAGGCCGCCCCCCGCCATATTCAGCGCGGCTTTGTGGGCGGCCCCGGTTTCGGCGCGGACAAGGTCGCAGACGCCCTCGGCCTGCGCAAGGTCCATTTTGCCGTTGCGCCAGGCGCGCAGAGTGAACTCCCCCGGCAGCGCCGCGCGCGCGCCCAGCGCGATTGCGGCCTCCACCGTCCTGGAGAGTATGTACGGCGAGCCGTGGCAGGATATTTCCGCCACATCCTCGCCGGTAAAGCTGAATGGGGATTTAAAGGAGGTTACAAGAACATCGTCTATCTTGCCGGAGGAATCCGCTATTTCGCACAGCACGGCTTTGCGGGGGGGAAATTCCGCCGCGCGCCGCGCCAGAGCGCGCGCTATGCGCGGCGCATCGGGCCCCGAAATGCGCGCCACGCCCACCGCGCCGGGCGCGCAGGCCGTGGCGGCTGCAGCTATGGTATCGCCTTCGGGGTAGATATTCATGCCGTGCTTGCCACCGAACCAAACCGCCCCGCGCCAAAAATGCCGAAACTATCCGGGGGTAAATCCGCGCGCGCGCCCCGCGAGGGGCGCGCGCGGAGATATCAGGCCGGCTGGGCGTTTTTCTGGCGCGGTTTGAGTATCACTTTGCGCCAGCGGCCCTCGCCCTCGGAGCAGGTTTCCACATTGGGATGGCCGGAGAGCATTTTATGAACGAACCTGCGCGTGGCGGCGGACATTGGCTGCATCCTGTAGGGCCTGCCGGAACGCTCCACCTCTTTAACGCCGCGGTTGACGCCGGCCACAAGCCCGGCCTCCAGGCGGCGCCAGTATCCTGCGGTGTCTATCTGGACCGCTATGGGGGAGTTGCTCCTGCGGCTTATCATCAGGACGATTATGTACTGGAGGGACTCTATGGTCTTGCCGTCGCCGCCGATGACGGTTTCCGGCGAGTCGCAGTCAAAATCCAGCATGATGCGGGACTGCACGCCGTCCCACCCCAGCTTGATATTGTCGGCCTTGACGCCGATTTTGGAAAGTATTTCCAACAGCGCGGTTTTGGCCTGTTCCGCCGACTGCTCCAGCTGCTGGGGAACGGGCTGGTATTCCACGGGGGGCAGTTCGGCCTGCTGCGGCTGCGGCTCCGTCCCTTCCGCCTGTTCCGGCTCGTCTTGTTTTTTTGCGGAGATTGCGGAAAGCGGTATACGCTCGAATCCCGCGGAGTTCACCGCGTAAAAACCGTCCTGCCGGCGGGGCCTGGAATCGCGGCGCTCGCCGCGCCCGCCACGCCCGCCTCTGCCTTCCTGCCTGCCGCCGCGCTCGCGCGGGCCGGCTCCGCCGCGACGCTGCCGGGGGCGCTGACGGTCGTCCGCGTCGCCCTCCGCCTCGCCGTGGCTCCATTTCTTTTCGCGCACCGTGACAATTGCGGGCTTGGCCCCTATCCCCAGAAACCCCGAGGAGCCTTCCTGCTTTATCACCACTTCAACCTGATCCCTGCGCAGACCTATTTCGGCCAGCGCCTTGTCAACCGCGTTCTGCACGGTTTTGGCTTCCGCCTGAACTTCACGCATTGTTGTTGCCTCCTGGAGCATGCCCGGCATTCCCGCATCCGCCAAAGCCGTAGCGCGGCGCGCGGGAATTGTGGACATGCCGTTAAACCGTTCCCTCCATCTTGCGCTGCAGATACAACTGCTGGCCGAAGCCGATTACGTTGCTTACAAGCCAGTACAGCACAAGGCCGGATGGGAAACTTAAAAACATGAAAGTAAATATCACCGGCATCCATTTCATGACGGCGGCCTGCGACGGGTCCGTTCCCTGGGTCGCAAGCGTCATTTTGTTCTGGAAAAACATTATGCCGCCCATCACTATAGGCAGCACGTAATACGGGTCTTTCGCCGACAGGTCCCCTATCCAGAGCATGAAATGCGCGCCGTGCAAATCCCAGGAATTGCGCAGCGCGGTAAACAGCGCCACAAAAACCGGCAATTGCAGCAGCATCGGCAGGCAGCCGCCGAACGGGTTGGCCCCCTGCTTCTTGTAAAGCTCCATCATCTCGGCGTTCATGCGCTGGGGATTGTCCTTGTTGCGCTTTTGAATTTCCTGAAGCTTTGGCTGGATTTTGCGCATTATAAGGTTCGCCTTGAAACTTTTAAGCGTGAGAGGGAACATCACCGCCTGCACAAGCAGCGTCAGCAGGATTATCGCCCAACCGTAATTGCCCGTGATCTTATGGTTAAAATACAGGATTTTCATTATAAACTTTCCCAGCGGGCCGAAAAACCCGAAGTCCACCGCGCGGTCAAGCCCGTGCCCCAGCGAGGTCAGTTGGCGGTAATCCTTGGGGCCGAAATAGAACTGCACGGACCAGGTTTTGGGCTGGCCCGGCTGCAAGACGGCATTATCGGCCACTGCATACAGCGAGGGGGCGTCCTCTTTTTTGGCATAGGCGATATCCCCGGCGCGCCAGTTCTGCGGTATTATGGCGGCCAGAAAATAGCGGTTGTCCACTCCGGCCCACAGCCAGCCGTCCTGCGGCTTCTTGGACGACAAATCGTTCACCACGGGGTTTTTGCGCCCTTCCTGCTTGGCCACATAAACCGCCTTCCAGAGCTTGGGATTTTCCTCTTTTTCGGTGGCTACGGTGCCTATCCCCGGCCCCAGATGCATGCCCCAGGCGGGCAGCTCCACCGACTTTGCGGTCCTGTTAACAGCGGTGATTGTGATAGAGCCCAGCCCGTTTCCGCTCCAGCGGAACACTTTCTCCACCACAACGCCCCTGGCAGGCTCCGCCGTGAAAGTTATGGCGTCGTTTGTGCGCTCCTTGAGGCGGAACTCCACATCCGTCATGGTGGCGAAAAAGCCCGGTTCGGAATGGGGCACAAGTTCGGCTATGCTTACCGGGCCGAAATACTGGAAGCTGGCTATGCCCGCGCCGCGCGGAGAAAACATCAGCTCCGTTTCCGGGGTTCTGAACGGAATTCCGGCCAGCGGCGCGGATTTGCGCGGCGACTGGCCTTCCAGCGGCACGGTCTTTGGCGAAATTGAGGGGGCAAGCTTGTTTTCGGCAAGGCGCGGCTCGCCCTGCGCGGCGGCGGCAGCCGGCGCTTTGCGCGGCGGGTACTGCTTCTGCATCCAATAGGCCCAGCCCGCATACACGGCAAGCGACAGCGTGAAAGCCAGAACGAGGTTTTTGCTCATTGCGCGAAATCTCCTTGCGACGGGAGATTCTCAGACTACCGCGGCACCGGGTCAAAGCCGCCGGGGTTGAACGGATGGCATCTGGCAACGCGCTTTGCGGAGAGGAACAGCCCTTTCACCGGCCCATGCAGCGATACGGCTTCAATCGCATAATCCGTGCAGGAAGGCGCGAAACGGCACACCTTCGGTCCCAGCACGGGCCGCGCAAATTTGACAATCCGCAGCGCAAAGCACACCGCCGCGGAAAACGGACTAGCCCGCATAAATTCCGGCCTTCTTCCAGATGCGGAGAACCGCCTTCTCCATGTCCCCGCATGCGCCGAGGTTTCGGTCCGACCTCGGGCACATTATCATTTCGCAGCCGTCCGCTATGAGACGGCGATGCAGTCTGAAAACTTCCCTTATAAGCCTGCGCGCGCGGTTTCGCTTAACCGCGCAGCCCAGCGCTTTCTTCGACACTATAACGCCCAGCCGCTGCCCCGCGCCTTCGGCGCGCAGGTGCCACATCGCGAAATCCCTGTCGGAAGTTTTCACTCCGTGGGAAAACAGCCGCTGGAAATCCCTTTTCAACAGCAGCCGGCAGCCGCGCGGAAAATCGTTGGCGGGCTGCACGGGCGGTTACGGCTTCGGAATAAGATGAACGCGGCCCTTGCGTCTGCGCGCGCTGAGCACTTTCCTTCCGCCCTTGGTTTTCATCCGCGCGCGGAAGCCGATGGCTTTCGCCCGTTTTCTTCTGTTCGGTCTGTATGTAGGTAGCATAATATCGTATTATAATAAATCCCGGGCACGGGCACAAATGATTTTAACGGACACCGCCATAACGCTCCTGCGCGTCAACACGCGCGAAAACGACCGCGCCGCCTGCGTCTACACCAGAACGCGCGGCAAGCTGGTGCTGCATTTCCGCGGCGTGAACCGGCATCAGGGCAAGCTGAAGGCCTTCGCGGAGCCGCTCTCCTGCGCCGAGCATCGCTACAGCTTCAGGCCCGGCGCGCTGACCGGCACCGCCGCCGGCGGCAAGCTGATAACCGTTTTTCCCGGAATCCGGCGGGATTACTCAAAGCTGGTGCTGGCGCTGCATTTCTGCGAGCTGCTGCACCAGATGACGCCGGCTTCCCAGCCCAATCCCCTGAAATACGACCTGCTGGAAAGCGCGCTGCGCCACCTTGATTCCGCCGCCGCGCCCGGCGCCATGCGCCATGCATTCACGCTCCGGCTTATGGCGCTTGCCGGCTTCGGGCTGGACCGCCCCGTTCTGGGGATAGACAGGGAATTCTGGCGCAAGCTTCATCACGCGGATTTTTGCGATTTGGAATGCGGCGATGACGAACTGGAATATCTTCCCAGAACGGAAACCGTGCTGCGGCGTTTTTTCGCCTCGCAGCTCAACCGCCCGCCGAACTCGCTGGCATTGATTGAGGCTCCGCCGGAACCCGCCGCCGCGCTTCCCTGCTGTGCAATTCCTCAAGGAATTACGTGAAATCCGGTAAAATATCAGGCTGACTCCGCCGGGATGGCGAAGGAGAAAGCGCTGCCCTTGCCCGCCTCGCTTTCAAACCGGACGGCGCCTTTGTGCAGTTCCGCCAGTTTTTTTACCAGCGCAAGCCCCAGTCCGGTGCCGGGTCTTTCCGCGTCAACCTGCGAAAAGGGCTTGAACAGCTTGTCCGTGTCCTGCGGCCTGACGCCGATACCAGTGTCCCTGACCGTTACCACCAGGAATTTGCCGGCCCCCGGACTGGCAGAGGCGATATCGGACATCCAGCCGCCGCCAAACGCGGACGGCTCCGCCAGTTCCGCCTTTATGGAAACAGAGCCGCCCTGCGGCGTAAACTTGATAGCGTTGGACAGGAGATTGAGAACTATCTGCCGGAGCCTGCGCTCGTCCGCAAAAACGGCGGCGTCCTCCGGGACGGCGATATCCTCAAAGAAATTGATTCCGGCCTGCGCCGCCTGCCCGCGCATCATGGCGCCGGACGATTCCACGATATCCCTGACCCGGACGCGGGAGAATGAAAGCTCCAGCTTGTCCGCCTCTATTTTGGACATGTCCAGTATGTCGTTGACAAGAGTGAGCAGATGCCTGCCCCCGAACAGCACGTTGCCGACATACTCGCGCTGCTTGTCGTTTAGTCCGCCGAACATCTCCTGTTCCAGCACGTCGGCGGAGACTATCACGGCGTTGAGCGGCGTGCGAAGCTCGTGACTCATGTTGGCGAGGAAGGCGGTCTTTGCCCTGCTGGCCGCGTCGCTGGCCTGCTTTTCCACCTCCAGCAGGCGGAGGGCTTCGTCTTTCCTTCTGCGCTCGGTTATGTCCCGGTCTACGCCGCGGTAGCCGCGCAGCCTGCCCTCCCCGTCAAAAACGGGAACGCCGTTGGTTTCCAGCGTCACCAGGACGCCGTCCTTGCGGCGGTGAACCGCCTCCAGCAGCGTAAACGGCTGGCGCCGGGCCGCATATCCCCCGAAAACCGGCATCACCCGCGCAGCCTCCTCCTGAGGCATGAAATCAAACGGGGATTTGCCCAACAGTTCCTCCGGCTCATATCCCAGAATATCGCGGCAGCGCTGGCTTGCGTAGGAGTACAAAGCCCTGTCATCGGTTTCCCAGAGCATGTCTGATGTCATTTCGCTGATATCGCGGAATTTCTCGTTTATGTCCTGGCGGCGGCGCTCCTCGGTAACATCGCGGAAGACAAGCACCGCGCCCAACATTTTGCCGGAGGCGTCCAGAATCGGCGCGGCGCTGTCGGCGATATCGGCTCTGCCGCCGGCAAGGCTTATCAGCAGGGCATTGCCGGCCAGCTCCGCCGCGCCGCCGGTATCAAGCACGCGGACCACAGGATTGGGGCATTTCGCCAGAGTTTTCCCGCTGACCGGGCTGAAAACCTCCGGCAGCGGCCTGCCCAGCGCGGCCCGCTCGCTCCAGCCGGTCAGCCGTTCCGCCACCTTGTTCATCATGGTTATGCGGCCTTCAGTATCCGTGGATATCACCGCGTCGCCGATGGAGCGCAGCGTAACCGCCAGACGCTCCCTTTCGGCGGCGACGGCGGCCTCCGCAATTTTACGCTCCGTTATGTCGGTATGCACCCCGACCGTGCCAATGACCTTGCCGCTCTCATCCTTCATGGAATAGGCGCGCAACAGTACGTCTATGACGCTGTTATCGCTGCGGAACATTTTCACTTCGCCGCTCCAGACTCCTCCGCCGTTGACCGCGATGAAAACCTCTCGCCCGATTTTTTCATCCACGAAAACCGTGGAGGGCGGGCCGGATTCGCCCTCAGTCTGCTCCACCGTCCTGCCGAACAGCCGGGTGAAAGCCTCGTTCTGATAATAATGCCGCCCCTGCGGCGTGGCCATGCCGATGGCGTCGGTGGAATGCTCCACGGCCTTTTGGAAATAGCGCAGCCGATTCTCCGCCGCGCAGCGAGCGGTAATGTCGCGGCACAGCATAAGCACCCGGCGCGAGTCTCCGGCACGGGTTGCCGTGGCGTTTATTTCCACCGGGGTTATATTGCCGTTCCGGTCCGCGTAATCTATTTCCAGATTCCTTATGTGCCCGTCCTTGGCGCATTTCGCGGCGGACTGCTCGCTCTTCTTGCTCTCGTACCCGGCTGTCCACTCCAGCACGCTTCTGCCCAATATCTCCTTAAGCGAGTTGTGCCCGGTAAGGCGCACATATTCGCCGTTGGCGTCAAGAACGCGGCACTGGTCGTCCAGCACCGCATAGCCGGTGTTGGTGGTTTCCACAAGGGCGCGGTAAAGCTCCTCGCTTCTGCGCGCGGACGCGGCGGCCCTGGCGAGTTTCACATATACTTTTTTAGCAAACGATAAATATCCCACGCCGAGAGTATATCAAAATCGCGCCCTCCAAAAATCCGGTTGCGGGATTCTTTGACTTTGCTCCTCCGCGCGGTTTTTTGATTGAATCTCGGATAGCGGCGTTTTTGCCGCCGGAGGATTATGGATTTTCAGGATATCGTGTCCACGCTTTCCGATTATTGGAAGAAACAGGGCTGCTGCGTCATACAGCCCTACGACATTGAAAAAGGCGCGGGGACTTTCAACCCGGCCACCTTTTTCGGCTCGCTGACCGGCAAACCCGTCCGCCGCGCATATGTGGAACCGTCCCGCCGCCCCGCCGACGGCAGATACGGCGACAATCCCAACCGGCTGGCCAAGTATTACCAGTTCCAGGCGATAATAAAACCCGCGCCGGAAAACAGCCAGAAGCTCTATCTGGATTCGCTGAAAGCCATCGGACTGGACCCCAAAGCCCACGACATCCGCTGGATTGAGGACGACTGGGAATCTCCCACCCTGGGCGCCTCCGGCGTGGGCTGGGAGGTGTGGCTGGACGGAATGGAGATAACGCAGTTCACCTATTTCCAGCAGATGGCGGGGTTTACGCTGAATCCGATTACGGTTGAAATCACCTACGGGCTGGAACGTATCGCCATGTACAGCCAGAAAAAGCGCAATGTCTACGACGTAAGCTGGAACGGCGCAGTCTCCTACGGGGACCTGCATCTGGAGCAGGAGCGCCAGTTCTCCCGCTACAACTTTGAGGAGACAAATCCCGACAACCTGCGCCGCTATTTCGGCGATTACGAGCGCGAATGCCTTGACCTTGCCGCCAAGGGGCTGTATCTGCCGGCTTACGACGCGGCGATGCAATGCTCCCATTATTTCAACCTGCTGGACGCGCGCGGCGCGGTTTCGGTAACCGAGCGCGCCCTGCTGATAGGCCGCGTGCGCGCCATGGCGCGCAAATGCGCCGCCGGGTACGTGGAGGCGCATTCGCCGAAAACAGCCTCCTGCGAAGGCACCGCCCGCCGCGAGGCCGTCGCCGATATCGCCGAGCATATAAAAGAGTAGACTATGACAACCGCACTCCTTGAAATCGGAACCGAACATCTGCCCGCGCGTTTTGTAAAGCCCGCGCTGCGCCAGCTTGAGGACAACGCGCAGAAACTGCTGTCCGAAAAAAGAATCGCTTTTGAAAGCGTCCGGACCTGCGGCACTCACCGGCGGCTGGCGCTTTTCATAGACGGGCTGGCGGACTCCTCGCCGGACGCGGAAAAAGTGGCGCTGGGGCCGTCGGTTTCCAAATGGAAGGACGCAAACGGCAAATTCACCCCGCAAAGCGAGGGTTTCGCCCGCGCGCAGGGCGTTGCGCCGGACAAGCTGTACCCGGTCCAGTCGCCAAAAGGCGAGGTGCTGGCCGCAAAAAAAATCATAAAAGGCGAAAGCGCGCGCCAGATTCTCTCCGAGATTTTCCCGAAGCTGATTGCCGGGCTGCAATTTCCCAAAAACATGGTGTGGGAGGAAAGCCAGTTCCGCTTCGCGCGCCCCATACGCTCGCTCGCAGGGCTGCTGGGGAAGGATGTGGTTAAATTTGAAATCGCCGGGGTGAAGTCTTCAAATAAAATCTCCGGGCAGACGGGGGGGAAACCGGTCAAACTATCCGCCCCGGAAGAGTATCTCCCTTCGCTTGAGAAAGAGACGGTCGTCTGCGAGCCGGAAAAAAGGCGCGCGCAGATAACAGCCGCCGTCAGGGAGCAGGCCGCGCTCTGCGGCGCGGAGCCCGCGCTGGACGAGGATTTGCTGGAGGAAACCGTCTATCTCGCCGAAAACCCGATGCCCCAGCACGGCGGGTTTGACAAGCGCTTTATGAAGCTGCCGCCGGAGCTTATCACCACCGTGCTTAAAAAGCAGCTCAAATTTTTCCCGACGGTAAATCCGCAGGGCGAGCTTACTCACAACTTCATCGCCGTTTGCGACGGCGCGCACGGCAACGTAGCCGAGGTCCGGGCCGGCTTTGAAGCGGTGGTGGAGGCGCGCCTGTCGGACGCGATGTTTTTCTTTGAAAAGGACCTCACCCGCCCGCCGGACGACATGCGCGGCAAACTGGGCGAAATCCTGTTCCACGAAAAACTCGGCAGCATGTATCAGAAATCCGCGCGGGTGGAGCATCTGGCCCGCTGGATATGCGAGCGCATACGGCAGGACATTCATCTGGACGAATTCGCCGTGCTGCAGGCCGCCAAATTCGCATATGCGGACCTGGCCAGCGAAGTGGTGCGCGAATTCCCCGAATTACAGGGTTCCATGGGCGGCGAATACGCGGCCCGCGCGGGCGAGCAGTCGCGCGCCGCGCTGGCCATAAAGGAATTCTATTTTCCGCTGACCGCCAAATCCCAGCTTCCGACCACTCTGGAAGGCGCGATAGTTTCCCTGGCCGGAAAAATGGACACGCTGGTCGGCGACTTCGCCGTGGGGATGGAGCCTACCGGCAGCGAGGACCCGCACGGGCTGCGCCGCCAGGCGGCGGGGCTGGTCAGAATCATGATGGAAAAGGGGCTGCCGCTGTCCGCCTGCGAGATAGCAGGGCATGCGTTTTCGCTGCTGCCGGACGATTTCAAAAGCGGCGAGCTTACCCGCCGCGTGAACCTGCTGCGCCGCCAGCTCTCCGATAAAGAGCCGGAGCCGCTGCTGCCGGACCGCGATAAAATACTGCGCGCGGCGGAAGAGTTTATCTGGCAGCGGGCCGAAACCATTCTGGCCGAAAAAGGCTTCGGGCCGGATGAAATCCGCGCCGTGCGCCAGGCGCAGTTCCGGGGCGGGGAGCTGGCAAAGCCCATGTCTTTCGGCGAGGTTTTCGCCCGCGTCTGCGCCCTGCACAACATGCGCAAAGACGCCGATTTTGAGGCGGTGGCGGTTTCGTTCAAACGTGTCGCCAACATCACCCGCAAGGCCGATGCCGAGCGCACCCCCTCCCCCGCTGCCGCCGGGGCGCAGTCCGCGCAAACCGGCCCCGCGCAGGCGGACCGGGCGCTGTTTTCAACCGCCGCCGAAAACGACCTTTACGCCGCCATGAAGGCCGTGCGCGCAAAGACGGACCTGCACCTCTCCGGCCCGCGCGCCACTCAGCTTGATTACGAATACTGCCTGAAGGAAATGGTGTCGCTCAAGCCGCAGATTGACGGGTTTTTCACCTCGGTCATGGTGATGGACAACGACCCCAAAATCCGCGCCAACCGGCTGGCGCTGCTGGGCGAACTCTACGAGATGCTGGCTTCCGTAGCCGACATCAGCCAGCTTCAGCAGTGATGTGATTTTTCAGGAAGAAGAGCCGTCAGCCGTTGAAAATTCGTATTCCGCCGCGACAAACAGGTCCGGCGCAAGCTCGTCGATGCGTTTTTGCGCTGTTCTTATAGCCGCCTCAGACTGGTCAATCCCGATCCACTGGCGGTTGAGAGACTGCGCCGCCACAAGCGTAGTGCCGGAACCCGCAAAGCAATCAAGCACCAACCCGCCTTCATTAGAGGAGGCGGAAATAATAAATTTCAGCAAATCCGGGTTTTTTTCGGTCGGGTATTGAGGATATTGAGGGTCCTTGAACTCCCATATATCCTGCATTTTCTTGCCGTCCCTTTCATCAAGGAAAATCTTCTTGCGCGGAACGCCGGCTGATGACCATTCTATCAGCCCGTCCCTGTCCCACGTCTCCAGAACCGCGGGATTGGTGCGCCAGTGGCGGCCTTCCGGCGGTCTCATCCCTTTCCACGGCTTGCAAGTGTCGCCGTTCGCGGTTTCGCCGGGGGCATGAAGCGGTATTGTGGCATAACGCCGCCCGCCTTCGTCGGTTTTACGGAACAAGCGCAGCGCATCCTCCGGGGAGAATGAAACGCGCGGGTCGTTCCACACCGGAGAATCCGTTTTGGAATAGAACAACAGCAAATCCTTGATGTTGCCGTAAGCTTTCCTGTGGAAATTTTTGGGGTTGCATTTGATGCGCGTTATATCATTCCTGAAATTCTCCCGCCCGAACACCTCGTCCATTATAATTTTCACATAGTGGCCTACTTTATAATCAATGTGCAGATAAATGGAGCCGCTCGGCGACAGAAGCTCCCTTAAGAAAATCAGCCGCTCACGCAGAAATTCCAGGAACTCGTCCCCCACGAGGTTATCGCAGTAGGCTATGGCGTCCTTTCTGCCGCAGCTTATGGTATTGGCGCGGCTTTCGCCCATTCTGAATTGCCCGTTTGTGGCAAAGGGCGGGTCAATATAAACAAGGTCCACCTTCCCGGCGTGAGTGTCAAGCAGCGTTTTCAGCACAGAAAGATTATCCCCGCGGATAAGTTTATTTTCCGCTCCGGCACCGGAAACAACCTGAAGTCTGGCTCTTTTGGTTGCCGAGAGTATTTCCTTTTCGCTTTTTTTGTTCTCGTACGAAATGCGCATAAAATCAAATCTGATACAGGAATTCGCGCAGGACAAGCGCGCTCATTATATTGCCGCTTCGCAGCCGGGCAATTGTCTTATGCATTTTATTATTGCCCTTTATGTATAGCACCCCGTCAAGCACAGCAACCGTTATGGCTTTCACGCCCGGCGTCTGCATTGTGGCGAGAGCGTCTTCAAACTGCGCATCCTGATGCCCGCCGAAATCAGTTAGAAACTTGGCTTCTCCGATGACATATTTTCCGTTGAAGCGGCCCACAAAATCCAATCCCTTGTTGCGCTTATAGTTCAGGGTACGCCGGGCAAAGGCCATCATTTCAGCATCGCCTGCGTCCAGCACGGCATTTCCACGCTCTTTCAGGAACATATCAAGCTTAAGCGGTTCCACTCCCAAGGATTTTTTATTAAGCCAGCGACGGAACAGCGGGCCTATCTGCCTGTTCGTTTCCTTCGGTTCGCAGGAACGGGAATGTATTTTATCAAGCCCCATCTCATACAGACGTCCGCAAAGACGGCTAACCGTTCCGGGGTTCCGCTTCAATGCAGTTTTGTCCCGTTTGAGGTATGCCACATAGGAATCTTTTATCGGGAATAATTCAAGCCGCAGCAAATTTTCAAGAAGCGCCGCATTATCCCGCTTCTCAAACGCCCGCTCCACAGCCTGCCAGAGTTTTGGGTCAACTTCGCGGATACCATCGGGGATAGTGGGGTATACTTGAAACAAATCATCCAGATAATTCCGCTGATTCGCATACTCAATACTAAATTGCGTCCACGGATTTATCATGCATCCATTTTACCAAATTCCGGATATGTGGTATTTCGGAGCGAAAGGTTACACCAAGCCCCCCGCAAACGCGGGGGGCTTGGTGTAGGCAAATCAGGCTTTTTGCGGGGACAGGGTTTTCGCCGCCAGATACGCCGCGCAGAAAACAACCGCCGCCCCCAGCGCGCCCGCCGCCGCAACAGAAAAATGCGGATTGGCAACCGCAGGCAGCGCATACCCCGCAAGCGGCGCGCTGAAAACCGCGGCGGAGGCTGTCTGCTCCAGCAGGCCGGGCAGTTTGCTGGAAAAAGGCGCGGCTACCACGGCGCACGCCGCAGCCGCCAGCGCAGGCGCATAATCCGCGGAGGATTGCCGGCGCGTCGCAAACAGCTTTACCGCCGCCACTGTGACTGCCGCCTCCGCAACGCCCGTCAGCGCATGGACGGGAAGCATCGCCCGCAAGGTGTTGCCAAGCTGACCCCGAGACGCAATCTCAAAAGAACAGGCCGCGGCTGCAGCCACGACTGACGCCCACGCCGCAAAACCAGTGGCCGCCGAATCCCGCATTCCGGCCTTTGTGAAATAATGCCGCAGCAGGCCGCCCAGCCCGGCGCCTATCAGCGCCATGTTGATTACATTGGCCCCAAGCGCGGTTACACCGCCGTCGCCGAAAATAAGAGTCTGCCCCGCCAGCGCTATCGCCATCGCTATTATGCCGTGCGGAACGCCCAGCAGCGCGGCGGCAAGCGTCCCGCCCAGGAAATGGCCGGATGTGCCGTGCTGCACCGGAAAATTCAGCATTTGCACCGCGAAAACAAAAACGGAAACCGCCGCGAATTTGGCGGGGGCCGGCTTGTCCTTTGACTTTGCGGCGGCATAGCCGCTTGCGGCCAGCGCCGTTACCGCCACGGCCGCCGTAACCGGGCAGACCCGCCCGTGCATCATTGAATCCGGTATATGCATAACAAGCCTCCTTAAACCATTCTGTTCAAGCCGCCTGAAGCGGGATTACCCACAGTTTAGCAAAATCAGAAAGGGTAGCCGACGTGTATGATGACATTGGTGCCTTCTTTGCTGAAGGCGAAATCCGCCGTGGCCACCACCTGCGGGCGTATCACAATCCGAAAAGCCCCGCCGTAGCCGACGCTGAACTGTTTCGGCTGCACCCGGCCCAGCGTGCTGTAAACCGTGCCCACATCTATAAACGGGGTGAATTCAAACTCGCTGAAAAAATTCATCACCGACACTTTCCACGGGGTAACGCGCTGCTCTATGTTGAAAACTATTTTGCCCGCGTCCACAAATCTCCCGTCGCCGACGGCGCGCAGCCCCGTGCTTTCGCCCAGGGTGGGCATCGCGTAAAACGGCAGCGTGTCCTGGCCCTTGACGTTTTCAATCAGCGCGTGGACGGCGGTAACCTGCTTGCCCTGCCCCCTGTAGTTGAAATAATGCTTCATCTCGGCGCTGTAATAATTATAGGAGTAATCGCTGGCCACGCCGTGCCGGGAAAAAGCGGCGGAGGCCGCCGCGTAAGTGCCGCGCTTGGGAATGACGGGATGGTCGGTATCGTCGTAAAAAAGCGAAAGCCGCTGTATCAGGAAATCGCGCATATCCGACGTCTGGCTGTAGATGGCGGGGTATTTATCCTTCAGCTGCGGCAAAGTCGGCACCGGCCCCTGCGAGGTTTTGTACTGATAATAGGATTCCGTGAAATCCGCATAGAGATTGGCGGGCATGGGCGCGCTTATGGTGAACTCCCCGCCGGTTTTTTCCAGCGCGAAGGTGGCCTTGCCGTCCTCCGTGCTTTCAGGCCCCGTGCCGTAGAAAGAGGCTTTGCCGTTTATCCAGTGGCGCATCTCGGCGTTGACGCGCCAGCGCGTTCCCATGAAGGCGGGATTGCTGTAGCGCAGAAAAAGCTCGCGCTGCACGATTTCGGAGTATGAAAGCCGCGCCACCCACAGTTGCACGTCGTCCGGGAAAAAATAATGCCTGTAGGTGAAAGTGGTCCGCAGGTACTGGTTGTAATTCACCGACGGCGCAAGCACGGAGGAAATGGCTTTGCGTTTTTCGTCGCGCAAAGCCCATATGGGCATGAGGCCGTAATTGGGGCCGAGGTCGCGGCTGGAATCCACCACGGGAAGCAGCAGCAGCGGGCCGGGCCGCAGCGGAATCACTATTTTGCTGAAAATCTTCTCGGCGAAATTTTTGGGGCGCAGGTCTTCGGGTTCCGGCTGGGCATAGGGGGCCATCAGTTTTTTCTGATATTCCGCGCTGATCTGCTCCAGCATAAGCGGCGTGTTTTTTTCCGCCAGTATCTGCGGCAGCGACGGCTCGAAATACTCCGCGCGCGCCGGCCCCGCCATAAACGCAACCGCAAGCGCCGCGGATAAAAATTTCATCTATAGCTCCCGCGCGCAACCGGCATGCGCCTGCCGACGCCGAATGCCTTCTGCGTCAGCTTCAGTCCGATGGCGGCCTGCTTGCGCTTGAACTCGCTGAAATCCATCTTGTCCAGCATTTTGCGGACCAGCCTGCCGCCACGCGGCGTTTTGCCTTCCTCTATGTAGGATTTTATTATACCGTCCAGCACCTCGTAAGGGGGAAGCTCGTCCTGGTCGGTCTGGTCCGGGCGCAGCTCCGCGCTGGGGGGGCGGGTTATTGTATGCTCCGGTATCGGCGCGCCCATGCGCGCGTTTATATGCCGCGCCAGCGCGTAAACCTTTGTCTTTGCCAGGTCGGCAAGCGGGGCAAGCCCGCCGCACATGTCGCCGTATAAAGTACAGTAGCCGACGGCAATCTCGCTTTTGTTGCCGGTGGACAGCAGCATCGCCCCGGTCTTGTTGGACAGCGCCATCAAAAGCGCGCCGCGTATGCGGGCCTGCAAATTCTCCTCGGTGATATCGGACGGCAGGCCGCAAAAAAGCGGCGCAAGCGCGGCGTCAAAGGCGGCGCGCAGCGGCTCTATGCCTATCTCCTGATACTTCACGCCCAGATTTTGCGCCAGCATTCTGGCGTCGCGCGCGCTTTCCGGCGCGCTGTAGCGCGAGGGCATGGCCACGCCGGTCACATTCTCCGGCCCCAGCGCATAAGCCGCCAGCGCGCACACCACCGCCGAATCTATGCCGCCGCTAAGCCCCAGCACCGCTTTTTTGAAACCGCATTTGGCCAGATAATCGCGTATCCCGGCAGCCAGCGCCAGGAAAATCTCCTCCCCGTCGGAGAGGGGGGGGATTTCCGCCAGCGGCTTGCCGCTGGTTTCAAAAACGACCAAATCCTCTTCAAACGGCTTTGCCCTGGCGATTACGCGGCCCGCCGCGTTCACGGCGAAGCTGTTGCCGTCGAAAACCAGGTCGTCGTTGCCGCCGGCCTGGTTGCAGTAGACAAAAGGCGCGCCGGTCCTGCGCGCATGCGAGGCGATAAGCCGCCGCCTCAGCGCGGGCTTTCCTTCGCAGAAAGGCGAGGCGGAAAGGTTTATCACCGCGTCGGCGCCCTTCATGGCGGCAACCGGGTCCTGCTGTTTGTACCGGCGAGGCAGGGCGGAGTTCCACACGTCTTCGCAAATGGTTATCCCCAGCTTCTTTCCGCGAAACCGCAGAGGCAGGTTGCGAGATGCGGATTCAAAGTATCGCGCCTCGTCGAAGACGTCGTAGGTGGGAAGAAGAGTTTTGGCGCGCACGGCCACACGCCTGCCCGCGCGCAGAAGCGAGGCGCAGTTCAGCAGCCGCTTGCCGGTGCCGGCGCGGTTGAACTCCACATGCCCGCACAAAATGGCGGTCTTATCCGAGGCTGCCGCAAGCCGGGCCAGCGCGCGGGAGCAGGCATGGACAAAAGCATCGTCCTCCCACAAATCCCAGGCGGGATAGCCGGTAAGCGCGCATTCCGGGAAAACCGCGATATCCGCGCCCAAAACCTGCGCCCTGCGGGAAAATTCCAGTATCCTGGCGGAGTTGCCGCCTATATCGCCCACTTTGGGGTTTATTTGCGCCAGCGCTATACGCATAAATCCATTCTACCAAATGCGCCGCGCGGCAGGCCGCCGGCCCGAGCCCCGCCCGGCAGCGCAGAACGCCGCTTCTTCCGAACGCGAGCGGCCGTCGGAAATTCGGCCTTGACAACGGCGCGCATTTGACCTATGCTAATCTTGTGTGGGAATTGGCGGCATAAAGTGGCAAAAAGTGGCAAAAGAAGATTATGGCTTTCTTCGGCATTCACCGGTACCGCGCTGACGACAAGGGGAGGCTTTCGCTTCCGCCGGATTTCCGCGCCGCGCTAAAGCGCGAAAACGGCGCGGGCTTTGTGGTAACCACCGGGCCGGAGAACTGCCTTTACCTTTTCCTGCCGTCGCAGTGGGAGGCGCTGGCCTCCGGCGGGCTGCCCGCCTCCGGCGGGGACAAGCGCGCGCTGCGCGCGTTCCGCCGCTATTTTTTCGGCAATGCGGCGCAATGCGCGCCGGACGCGATGGGCAGAATCCTGCTGGCCCCGGCGCACAGGGAGCATGCCTCAATCGGCAGGGAGGCCGTGATAGTGGGCGTGGGCGGCAAGGCCGAGATATGGGACGCCGCCCGCTGGAAAAAGTACAATAAGACCGATATCGCGCCGCGGGCGAAGGAATTCGCCAAGGTCTACGACATATGACTTCCGCCTCCCACACGCCGGTGATGCCGCAGGAAGCGCTGCATTGGCTGGCGGTAAACCCCGACGGGGTTTATTTTGACGGGACATGCGGCCTCGGCGGGCACAGCGGGCTGATTTGCGCGCGGCTCTCGCCACGGGGCAGGCTGGTGGCCGCCGACATGGACGCGCAGTCGCTGGAAATCGCGCGCGAAAATCTGGCGGAATACGCGGACAGAGTTGTTTTTGCGCACGGCAATTACGCCGGCATCGCTGATATCGCGCGCGAGCATGCCAAAGACGGTTTTGACGGCGCGCTTTTTGATTTGGGTCTCAGTTCGTGGCAGTTAAGCCAGAATCGCGGGTTCAGCTTCAGGGACGGCGGCGGGCTGGACATGCGTTACGACAGGAGGAGGGGAGTATCCGCCGCCGAGATAGTCAACACATGGCCGCAGGAACAGCTCAAAGACATGATAAAACGCCTCGGGGAGGAGCGTTTCGCGGGACAGATAGCCTCGGCCATAGTAAAAGCGCGCGCAGCCGGGCTGATAGACACGGCGGCGCGCCTGGCGCAGACGGCGGAGAAAGCCGTTCCGCGCAGAACATGGGGCGCGATACACCCCGCCACCAGAACTTTCCAGGCTCTTCGTATCACCGTAAACGGCGAGCTGGAGAATGTGGAAAAATCGCTTAAATCCCTTCCGTCCGCGCTTAAATCCGGCGGGAGGGCGGTGTACATAACTTTTCAGTCGCTTGAGGACAGATTGGTAAAACACGCTTTCAGGGATATGGCGGCGGACGGCAGTTGGAGTGTTCTTACACGAAAACCGGTCGTAGCGCAGGAGCGGGAGACGCAGGAAAACCCCCGCTCGCGCAGCGCAAAGCTGCGCGCGGCGCAAAAGATTTGATGCCGTCCGGTTCCCGCTTTCGCCGGAAACGGCGCGGGCGGAAACCGGGCGGAGAAAGGTCCGTCTTGTATATCGTTGGGCGCGTTTGAAACTGTCGCCGGGGGCTTCGGCGGCGCGGGCGGGATGTATTCCGCGCGGGCCGGCGCTAAGTCCAGCGGCGGAAGATCTGCTTCGCGGCGGAGGCGCAATGATCATGCAAGAAAGAACTGCGTTCCTATGGATGCTTTACGCGGGCCTGGTGGCGCTGGCGCTGGTCTGCGAGCGCGTGGAGGCCACCCGTTCCGGCCTTGAGATGGCGCGCCTGCAGCGCGAGATCAGGCTGAAACAGGCCGGAAACGAGCATATCCGTTTTCAGATAGACGAGCTGAAATCGCCCGCCCAACTGGAGCAGGCCGCCCGCGCGCGCGGGCTTACCGCGCCGGAGCCGGGCGCAATGACAATTCTGGGAGACATACCGCGCCCCGCCAAAACTTCCGGCTGGCTGGCGCGGCTGCCTTAGCGGTTGATGACGACTGTAAAATCCCGCATAAACCTCTGCGGATACATCTGCCTTGCCGGGGCCGCGGCCGTGCTGCTGCGGCTGTTCTACCTGCAAACCTTCCGCCACGACGAGCTTGCGCGCAAGGCCGCCCGCACCGGAGCCGCATCCGAGCGGCAGGCCGCCGCGCGCGGACGCATTCTGGACAGGGAAGGCGTCGTGCTGGCGGAATCGCTGCGCACATACTCCTGCGCCATCCTCAAAAAGCAGGCCGCAAAACGGACGGAGCTGGTGGCCGCGCTTTCCGCCGCGCTGGGCATGCCGCGCGCCGAAATTTACGACAAATGGCGCAGGGCGGAAAACTTTTTCTATGTAAAACGCAAACTGTCTCCGGCGGAGTATGAGCGCCTGAATCAGGCCTTACGCGCGAAAAAGCTGGAGGGCGTTTCCGTTGAGGTGGACTACACCCGTTTCTATCCCGGACAGGACCTGGCGCGGGACATAGTGGGCGCCGTGGACTACGAAAATGCCGGCAATTCGGGGCTTGAACGCCTCTACGAGGACATTCTGGGTGGTAAAACACCGCCCTCAAAAGCCCTGAAAAACCGCTACGGCGGCGAGGCCGCAGCGGACGCAGGCGGCACTCCCGGCGCGTCGGACATATACCTTACCCTGGACAGCAGGGCACAGTTCATCGCCGAATCCGCGCTGGACCGCGCGGTAAAAGACGCCAAAGCCGCCGGCGGCTTCGCGGTGGTGCAGGACCCGGCGTCCGGCGCGGTGCTGGCGGCGGCGTCCTCGCCGCGCGGCAGCGGGCGCAGCCTGCCTTTCCAGTGGACTTACGAGCCCGGCTCCACATTCAAGATGGTTACCATGTCCGCCGCCATAGAGAAGGGCAAGGTGAACCTCTCCGACACCATGGACTGCGGCAAGGACGGCAAGTGGCAGTTCAATTCCACGGTAACCATAAACGACGACGAGCCGGAAGGCGAGCTGTCCGTGCCGGACGTGCTTGCGCGCTCGTCCAACATCTGCTCGGCCAAGATAGCGCTGAAAACCGGGCTGGAAAATTTCTATCCCATGGTGCGGGCATACGGCTTCGGCACCAGAACCTCGCTGGACTTCCCCGGAGAATCCAAGGGAATACTGCGCCCGCCGGAAAAATGGAAGCCGCTGGACCTTGCGGTGGCGGGCTTCGGGCACGGGGTGGCGGTTACGGGGATGCAGCTTGTGTCCGCCTATTCCGCCATAGCCGCCGGCGGCGTGCTGATGGAGCCGCAGCTGGTAGACCGGATAACCGACAATGCAGGGCGCGTCGTCTATTCCGCCAGGCCGCGCGAGATACGGCGCGTAGTCTCCTCCAAAACGGCGCAGACCATGAACACGCTGCTGCGCCGCGTGGTGGAAAAGGGAACCGGCGCCAAAGCGCGGATTGCCGGCTACACCGTTGCCGGGAAAACGGGCACCGCCCGGAAACTGGACGAAAACGGCAGGTATTCAGCGTCGCGGCATGTGGCTTCTTTCTGCGGATTCGTGCCGGCTTCCGCGCCTAAATTCACGATACTGGTGGTCATAGACAATCCCGCCACGATATACGGAGCCGAGGCCGCCGCGCCGGTTTTTGCCGCGATAGCCAAGCGGCTGCTGTCCATGGCCGCAATAATGCCGGAGGAACCGCTGCCTCCGCCGCCGGCGGAAGAGCCGCGCGCGTCCGCGCCCAAACCCGCCGCACAAGACGGCGCAACCCCCGCACCGCCCGCCGCCGACAAGGCCAAGACGGCGCAGCCGAAGCCGGAAACGCCGCCCGCACCGCCGGATAAGCCGAAAACGCAGCAGGCCGCGCCGGGCCAGCCAAAACCGCCCGCCCTGCCGCCCGCCGTGAAACCGCCGCCCCATCTGCCGGCCAGGGCGCTATAGGAGACGCCATGAAACTCGCCATAACATGGAAAACCGCCGCCGAAGCGATGGGCGGCAGCCTGACCTCCCTGAACCCGGAGGAGATGCTGGATGAATTCACCACCGACAGCAGGCTGGTTAAGGAAGGCTCCGTTTTCTGGGCGCTGAGGGGCAAAAACCGCGACGCGCATGAATTTCTGGACGATATCGCCCGGAAAGGCGCGGCGGGCGCGATAATAGAGCATGGCAGGGCGAAATTATTCAGGAAGCCGCCGCGGCATCTGATTGAAACCGCCGACACTCTGAAGGCGCTTCAGCGCCTGTCCGCCTGGCACCGGCTGCGCTGGAAAATCCCGGTGGCCGCCGTAACCGGCACCAACGGCAAAAGCACCACCAAGGAGATGATAAAGGCCATTCTCTCCGTGCGCGGGCCCGCCTGCGCAAATGCCGGCAATTTCAACAACCAGTACGGCGCGCCGTTTTCGCTGCTGGAGATGGGGCCGGAGCACCGCTCCGCGGTGTTCGAGCTTGGCGCCTCCAAGCAGGGGGATATTCAGGAAATTGCGCAGCTTGTGCGGCCCGACGCCGCCGTGATAACCTGCGTGGGGCCGGCGCATCTGGAATTTTTCGGCGACCTGGAGACTGTTTACCGCACCAAGGCGGAAATAGCCGCCAGCCTGCCGCCGGGCGGCACGCTGGTCTACAATGCCGACGATCCGCTGCTGCGCCGGCTGGACAGCCAGTGGCGCGGCAGAAGAATCACCTTCGGCTTTGGCGAGGCGGACGTGCGCATAGCCGGGGAAGGCGGCTTCGCCCTCGTGCACGGCGGGCGCAGATATGAGATTCCGCTGGAACTGCTGCGCCACGACAGGCATAATGCCGCCGCGGCGGCCTCCGCCGCGCTGGCGCTGGGCTGGAACTGGGAGGAAATCGCGCAGGGGCTGGTTTCCTGGAAGCCGCTGCCCATGCGCATGCAGACGCAGACGCGCGGCAGCCTCCGGCTGATACTGGACGCCTACAACGCCAATCCCGTCTCCATGCGCGCCGCGCTGGACGCGCTGTCCGGCGGCGGCAATCCCCGCCCGCGCATAGCCGCGCTGGGCGACATGAAAGAACTGGGCGCGCATTCCGCGCGCTATCACGCGGAACTGGGGCAATGGCTGGCCGGCGCCGATATTGATAAGATATTCCTTGCCGGGCCGGAGATGAAGCATTGCGCCGACGCGCTGTCCGCCGCCGGAGCGGGCGGGAAAATGCGGCACGCGCAAACTCCGCAGGAATGGCTTGAGGAACTCCGGCAGGCGGCGGGCAACGGCGGGACGGTGCTGCTGAAAGCCTCCCGCGCCATGAAATTCGAAGAGATTATGGACAAACTCTGATGCTTTACTATCTCCACGAACTGCGCCATGTTTTCAGCCCGCTAAACGTCTTCCAGTACATCACCTTCAGGACTGGCGGCGCGATAGTAACGGCCTTCCTGCTGAGCCTGCTGCTGGGCCCCGCGCTTATACAAAGGCTGCGCCGGTACAAAATACAGCAGGTGCAGCGCGCCAACGGGCCGGCGACGCATCTGGCCAAGCACGGCACGCCCACCATGGGCGGGCTGCTGATACTGATAACGCTGGTCGCCGCCGTCGCGCTGTGGGCCAGGCCGGACTGCCGCTTCATCTGGCTGCTGATGTGGACCACGGGGCTGCTGGCCTTCGTGGGCATCTGCGACGATTACGCCAAGCTGGTCAAAAAGAATCCGGCGGGCGCGCCGTCGTGGCTGAAGCTGCTGGTCCAGCTTATAACCGCCCTGACGGTTGTGGCCTATCTGGCCTACGACCCGCCCAATGCAGGCTTTACCACCTCGGTAACCATTCCCTATACCAAACAGTTGACGGTTGACCTGGGGGCGCTGTATTTCGCGCTGGCGATGTTTCTGGTGGTGGGCTCGTCAAACGCGGTGAACCTTACCGACGGGCTGGACGGCCTCGCCGCCGGCAACATGATTTTATGCGCGCTTACCTGCGGCGTCTTCGCCTATATGGCGGGCAACGCGAAATTCGCCGCCTATCTTAAAATGATGCCGGTGGAAGGCGCGGGCGAAATAGCGGTGTTCATGGGCGCGCTGGCCGGCTCCTGCCTGGGGTTTCTGTGGTTCAACGCCCATCCGGCGGAGATGTTCATGGGGGACACCAGCTCGCTTTTTCTGGGCGGGGTGATAGGCGTGGCGGCAATCTGCGTCAAGCAGGAGTTGCTGCTGCCGGTGGTGGGCGGCGTGTTCGTGCTGGAGACGCTGTCGGTAATCCTCCAGATGGCCTCTTTCCGGCTGCGGGGCGGCAAGCGGCTGTTCAGGATGGCGCCGCTGCATCATCATTACGAGCTTGGCGGCCTGGCCGAGACGAAGGTTACGGTCCGCTTCTGGATTGCGGGGATAATGCTGATGCTGGCCGCGCTGGCCTCGCTGAAACTGCGATGATTTTAAGCCAAAGGCTAAGACGGCAGATTGCCGCCCTCAATCCGGCGGATTCTCCCTACAAGGTGGACAAGGGGCTGTTTTTCACCGCCCTGCTGCTTACGATGCTGGGAGTGATATTCATGTATTCCTCCAGCGCCTTCCTGGCGGATTACTACAAGCGGGACCAGTTTTATTTCTTCAAGCGGCAGATTGTTTTCGTGTCCGCGGGGCTGGCCCTGATGCTTTTCCTGGCCCGCTATTACGAATCGCTGCGCGCCAGGGTGAACGCCGAGCATCTGCTTTATGCCGCCTGGGCCGCGCTTGCCGCCGTCTTCCTGTTCAAACCGATAGCCAACGTGCACCGCTGGATACCGCTGGGGCCGGTTCAGATACAGCCGTCGGAGTTCGCCAAGATAACGCTGATAATCTACATCGCCGATTATCTGGACAAGGCCAGAAGCCGGGTGCAAAAGACCGGGCTGGCGCTGGGCAGGCCTTTCGTCATGACCGCCGTTACACTATTGCTCATCGGCGCGGGGCGGGACCTGGGAACTCCGATACTGCTGCTGGCCGTGGTTTTCCTGATGTTCTATGCGGCGGGGGCCAGGTTCGGCTCCATCGCCAAATGGGGGCTGCTGTCCGTGCCTGTCATAATCTACGCGGTGGTGAGCAACCCATACCGGCTCACCCGGCTGATGACTTTCATGTCGCCGCAAAAACAGGCGTCGGAGGCGGGGTATCAGCTGAGCCAGTCCTTTCTGGCGGTCGGCTCCGGCGGCTGGTTCGGCGCGGGGCTGGGCGCGTCCAAGATGAAGCTGATGTACCTGCCCGCGCCGCACACGGATTTCATATTCGCCATAATGTCCGAGGAACTGGGCTTTCTGCGCATGATTCCGCTGATAGGGCTGTTCGGGTATCTGCTTGCGCGCGGCATACGCACCGCAAAGCACGCCGACACTTTTTCCGGCTCCATGACCGCGCTGGGGCTTATTCTGATGATTGTCATACAGGCGTTTTTCAATATGGCGATGTCGCTGGGGCTGACTCCCACAAAAGGCGTGCCGCTGCCGTTTTTCTCTTACGGCGGCTCGGCGGCGCTGTCCACGCTGGCGATGACGGGGATACTGCTGTGCATCTCCATGAGGCGTCCGGCGGGGGCGCGGTGAAGGCGCTTATCGCCGGGGGGGGGACCGGCGGGCATTTCTACCCCGGCTATGCCGCCGCGCTGGAGCTTAAAAAGCGCGGCTGGGAAACACTTTTTTTCGTCAAAGAAAATGACATCTCAATAGCCGCGCTTGACGCCGCGCATTTACCCTGGACGCAGACCGCGCTGTGCGGCTTCCCGCGCAGCCTCAACCCGCTGGCCCATGCGGCGTTCGCCTGGAAGCTGGCAAATGCGCTGCGCATTGCGCGCAATGTTATCGCGGACTGGAAACCGGATATTGTAATCGGCACGGGCGGATATATTTCTTTCCCGGCGGTGCTGGCGGCGCGTTTATACGGAGTGCCGTCGCTTATACATGATTCCAACGCGGTTTTCGGGCTGGCCAACCGCGTCTGCGCCAAATTCGCCACCGCCATAGCCGCCGGTTTGCCGGTTCCGGGACAGAACGCGGTTATAACCGGCACGCCGGTGCGCGGGGAATTCGCCAATCTGCCCCCGCGCGGCGAAGCCGCTAAAATTTTCGGGCTGGACCCGCAAAAAAAGACTGTTCTTGTCTTCGGCGGCAGCATGGGCGCGCGCGCGTTCAATACCGCCGGCATCGCGGCGGAAACCGCGCTCTGCGCCAGAATGCCGGATTTGCAGTTCCTCCATATCGCCGGCAAAGCCGGCTATCCCGCGCTGGCGGCGCAAAAACTGTCCGCGAACATAAAGCTGCTGGAATACTGCGGAGAAATGCACGCCGCCTTCGCCGCGGCGGATTTGATAGTCTGCCGCTCCGGCGCAAGCACACTGGCCGAGCTTATCGCCGCGAAAAAACCGTCCATACAGATTCCGCTTCCCGTTGTCGCGGCCCATCAGGAGGACAACGGCAGAGTATTGGAGCGCGCCGGCTGCGCGGCAGTGATTTTGGAATCGCCGAATCTGTCCAAAGATTTGGAGCAAGCCATCGCCCGCCTTATTTCCGAACCGCAGTCCTTGCAGAAAATGTCAGACGCTTTCGCGGCATCCGGTCTGCCGGACCCGTTAAAAGCCGCCTCCGCCATAGCCGCCCTAGCCGAAAAAACCGCAGGAGAAATTCGCGCATGAAGACATTGACAATTAATCGGAGCGATTTACAATGAAGCTGTCAAAACACATTTTCCGTATGCCCACCAAACCAAGCATAATTGGGCGTTCCAGCAGCATGACAAATGCTTTTATTGCTGCGGTTATGCCATATATAGTCCCAACAGATGTGGAAGTGCGCGATGTGTTACAGAGGCTCGGAATGGACGAACGTAATATTCATTGTGCCTATTGCGGCGGGAAACATACAGAATGGGACCATCTTAAGCCATTTGTCGAGAACCGCAAACCTACGGGTTATTATACTTGTATTAGGAATCTCGTCCCTGCTTGTGGCAAATGCAATCAATCCAAAGGCAACAAAAACTGGCACGAATGGATGCGGAAAAAACATTCCGCAACGGAAGGCTTTGAAGGAAGATTTCACCGTCTGGAAGAATACGAGAGGTGGGGGCAAATATCGCCTTTACCGATAGAAAAAATCCTAGATGCAAAGATTTGGGACGCATATTTTAGCCAATGCAATAAAATTGTCGAAGCAATGAAAGCAGCACAAGACGAAGCCGATAAATTGGCGCCACTTATCTCAAAGTATGCTGAAAAAATAAAGTTGTCGGGTGTCTAGACCAGTTTAGTCATTTTTAATAGCCGCTGGACACCTATATGGACACCAAAAATCCGGCGGGAAAATACCGATTTATTCCAGGAGTTTCATGGCCAAACGGTGCAAATCCTCGTTGGCCAATGCGGCAACCTTTTTTTTCACGGTGCGGGAGAAATACTCTTTTTCCTGACTTCGCCAACGGGACACCCAGTGGTTATTGACGGATAATGTTGTAAAGCTGCTGTTGTTCCGCGTCCATTCTCAATAACTGCTTCTTTCTTTCTCCGTGTTCCGGCGCATACTCCAA